>JADLCR010000016.1 GCA_020847095.1 Oligoflexia bacterium
ATCTGTCTCGCGCTTCCCATTGCATGGAATTTCGGCTTGAAAGAGTATCAAAAAAATCGAGTGCTCACGTTTTTAGATCCTAATCGCGATCCCCGTGGCGCCGGGTACAACAGTATTCAATCAAAAATTGCTGTGGGCTCGGGAAAGCTCATTGGAAAGGGCTTTCGCAAAGGCACTCAATCACAACTTGAATTTTTACCGGAACGTCATACGGATTTTATTTTTAGCGTATTGAGTGAAGAACATGGATTCGTTGGATCAATCACAACTCTCGGCCTGTTTACTTTGCTCTTTATTGTTGGAATTCGAATAGCAAGCCAAGCTAAAGACAAATTTGGATCCCTCATCGTCATTGGAGTTATGAGTATTTTGTTTTGGCACATGTTCGTGAACATGGGCATGACGACAGGCATCCTTCCCATTGTGGGAATACCGCTTCCCTTGGTCAGCTATGGCGGATCGAGTCTGCTCACCACCATGGTGGGGATGGGTCTTGTTTCGAGTGTGGGTTTAAGGCGCTTTTTGTTTTAAAGCGCCCTTTGAACCAGCGATACAACCTGAGACTTAGGAATATTCCCAAGACTTTGGTCTATTTGCTTGCCATCTTTGAAAAGAATCAGCATGGGAATGCTGCGAACTCCAAAGTTTTGAGGAACTTCGGGGTTTTCGTCGACGTTAACCTTAACAATTTTCACCTTACCCTCAAATTGTGCCGCCACGTCTTCCAAGGTGGGGGCTAAGGCTCGGCAGGGGGCGCACCATTCGGCCCAGAAATCCACCAGAACGGGTACTTTGGATTTAAGTACTTCCTGGTCGAATGTAGCGTCAGTTACGTTAGGTGTTTGGGCTCCCATTTGATTCTCCTCATTTAGTGATTTCTAAGAAATGTAGTCATTCGCTGGCCGTTTGGCAAGGGGAGGGTTTGTTGACTAATACCCTAACCCCTTGAGAAGATTATAGTAACCGCGAATTATTTTTTTAGGAGAGCCCTTGGATAAATCAGAGGTCCGCGTCTTTATTGTTGAAGACGACATGACGACAGGAAAGGCCATCCTAGAAGCCATAAAGAAAATGGGCTTTAACGCTGTTCTTTGCGCAAACGCTGTCGATGCGCAAAATCAACTTCGGGTTCAAGGAGCCCAGCTCCTCATTGTTGATTGTCTGCTACCAAAAATCTCAGGGGTTGATTTCGTCACCAAGTTTCGCACCGAAGGCGGAGAAAAGACTCCGGTAATACTGATGAGTGCCATTTACAAAGATAAGGCTTTCATTAAAGACGCTCTCCAAAAATCTAAAGCCAATGCATTTTTGGTTAAGCCGTTTAAAATGGATGAACTTATTAAACTTACTTCTGAGCTCTTATCCAAGGTTGTAGACCGCTCCATTTCTCCAATTGAATCGCTATTACTCAACAGTCCCTCCCCTGCTGAGAAAATACAACTTGTCAAAAACTTGGATCAGTTAGAAGGGTTTGATATCCCCTGGATTTGCACTCAACTCATGCATCCGTCAATTAGCGGCACTCTTTCACTTCAATCTGAATCTGAGAAATCAGCTCTTTCATTTTCAAAGGGCAAGATCGTTCAAGTTGAAATGCAAAATCCAGAATCTTACTTCGGCGCCCTTCTCGTTGAAGGAGGGTACTTAACTCCAGAGCAAGTCGATGAAGCTCTTAAAGTGCAAGCGGGGAAAAAGGTTGGAGAAACACTCGTTGGATTAAATCTCCTTTCACCTCACGTCATCGATGTCATTAACAGTCAACAAATGGCAATACGGCTATCTAAAATTATTTCTGACTCTACTTTTAAAGTCAGTTGGACGGAAAAGACCTTTGAACCCACAAGCTCAGCCATTGACTTTGATCAATTGGCTCCATTTTTAGCCGATTGGGTCAACAGCAAAATTCAAGTCCCATGGCTTCATCAACGGTATTTGCAATGGCTCGCGAGCCCCGTCGCTAAAGTGGGAAATCAATCCACCCACCGAAGCATTTGGGGTTTTCCTCCTTTAAAGAATGTGCCTTCACTTGTAGCTCAATTTGAAAAGGGATTTTCTTTAAGTCAGGTCATCAGCCAAGGGCAGCACAAAGAGGAGCTCGTATATCAAGTATTTCACCTTTTGATTTTGATTGATTACATTAAGTTGAAGCGCGAAGAGCGGCCCACCGATGAGTCGGCACAAATCGCAAGGCTTCAGAGAATTTGGTCTGATATGCAGACGCAAGACTGTTTCGCTATGCTGGGAGTTTCTAAAAACGCTAAACCGGCTGATATCAAACGCACTTATCATGAGTTGGCCAAAATTTTTCACCCCGATCGCATTCCGGCCACGGCAAGCGCGCAGCTCAAAGATTTGGCCCAAAAAGTTTTTAGTCAGATGACCAAGGCCTACGAAACCTTAAGCGACGATAAAAAGAAAGCCGCTCATTTAAAAGAAATGGAATTAGGCCGAGCCGAAAAGATTCTTCAGGCAGAAAGTCTCTTAGAAGATGGAAAAGCCCTTCTCAAACAAGGCCAAGCTACAAAGGCCTTAGAAAGATTTGAAGAGGCCGCACGTTTACGCCCGCCAAACAGTGAACTGCTGATCTATCAAGCTTGGGCAAAAATGGTGGCGATGGCAGGCAAAGTTAATGAAGAATCTATGATGCAAGTCGAAGGCATCTTAAACAAAATCCCTCCTGAAGATCGACACAATGCCACTTATTATTATGTGAAAGGGTTGTTTCAATACATGCTGGGCGATCAAGCCGCTTGCCGAAAAAACGTCACTCACGCTCTATCGCTCAATCCCAAGTTTATTGAGGCAGAAAGACTCATTCGGACCTTAGATCTCAAGAGAGATAACAAACCTGTTGATATTTTAAGTGGTGATATCGGCGAAGTGGTAACTTCACTTTTCAAAAGAAAAGGTTAACTCCCTTTTTTAAAAAGCGCTCGAACAAATGCTTTTCGTTCTTCGTCTATTTGCTTTACATCGTTGTGGTTAGCCCACTTGCGAATTTCAGCGGTTTCGTCGGCCACTCGATTATGAGGAAAACCATTGACGTGACTCTGTGGCGCGTTTTTTAAAAGTTCCTTGTAATGCTTCATTCGAATGGAGTTTTCTTCTTCTGAAGGCAAAGGAGGCCCGTCAGTGCGTTTTTCTGGAGTTTTTGTTTTACCCTGAATGATCTGCATCGGATCGTTTTGGCCGTCTTTAGAAATTGAAAGTTTCTCAAATTTCTGGGTGATGAGATCCACATCGATCCCTGCCACTTGGCAAACGGAATTGATAATACTTCGCGGGTTCAACGGAGTTTCTACGGCGGCATCGGCCGTGTACTGAGACAAAAGATTTTGATTTCTAAGTTTTAATCTTGGAAAAAGTAAAATAAGTTTCGGACCGGAGTCTTTCTTTTTAACCTTCTTGCTGACTCTTTGACCTTGAACTTTATTTCCGTCACCCGTTGCAATGACCACATCAGGAGAAAAGCCTATTACCTTTTCAGAAAGTGCGGCTTCGTTTCGAATGGACTCAATATCGAATCCCAACTTTTTCAGCAGGCCCTCTAAGAAGAGCAATTCGTTATAGTCTTCTATGCACAATAGGATCTTCTTCATAGTTTAAGTATAATACATTGACCCAGAATTCGCGTACTTGTTAAAAGTAATTCCATGCGTATTAGCGGTTTGACCGTAATTAGAAATGCCCAAATCATGGGCTATCCAGTGATTCCCTCGATCAAGAGCTTGCTCCCGCTAGTCGACGAAATGATCGTTGGCGTAGGTCAAAGTGATGATCAAACCAAGGACCTAATTGCAGGTCTCAATGACCCCAAAATCAAAATGTTTGATTCCGTTTGGGATACCCAAAAAACAAAGGGTGGGCTCATTCTGAGTGAAAAGACCAATGAAGCTTTGAAGCGGTGCACTGGAGATTGGTGCTTTTACTTGCAGGCTGACGAAGTGCTTCACGAGCAGGACTTTGGACTGGTGCACAAGTCCATGGAGACCCACTTGAAAAATCCCCAAGTTGAAGGACTTCTATTCAAATATATTCACTTTTATGGGTCTTATGAGGTTATTGCAACCGCTCGGAATTGGTACCGAAACGAAGTGCGCATTGTGAGAAATGGTATTGGCGCAGAGAGCGTTGGCGATGCCCAGGGCTTTAGAGTCCATGGACAAAAACCTCGAGTCATGAACTCAGGGGGACGGGTTTTTCATTACGGCTGGGTCAAACCTCCCCAAAAAATGGGTGAAAAAAACAAGCATATGTTTCGTTGGTGGCACGGAAATAAGTACGACGACTCCTTTAATCATTTTGCCTATAAAAGCTCTTACGGATTACGATATTTTAAGGGAACTCACCCAGCTGTTATGGCCGAGCTCGTGAAAAGCCAAAATTGGAGCTTTTCACCTCAAAAGGGAATTGCTCATTGGGAGTGGCGCGATTATAAGAATCTGATGAGTGACGCCCTGGAACGAGTCACAGGATATCGATTGGGCGAACATAAAAACTTTGTTCTCATTAAGTAAGAAGGAGCCATCAGTGCAATCAGTAGATAGACAATTTTCTCTCACCACCAAAAGAGGGACAGTCAAAATTGGCAAAGGCCATGAAATCGCCCTCATCGCTGGCCCTTGTGTAGTTGAAAACGAAGCTCTTGTGATGGGTGTAGCAAAGAAACTTGTAGAGATTGCCGATCGCCTTGGAATTGGACTGATTTTTAAAAGCAGCTACGAAAAAGATAATCGCGGTAGCGAAAAAAATTGGCGCGGCCCTGGAATGGAAGACGGACTTAAGATTTTGAAGAAAGTCCGTGAAGAGTACGGCATTCCCGTCCTCAGTGATATTCACCGTCAAGAAGACGTTAAGCTTTCCGCTGAATATCTTGATGTTCTTCAGATTCCTGCTTACCTCTGCCAGCAAACAAGCCTAGTGCTCGCATGTGGTGAGACCGGAAAAGCTGTGAACGTGAAGAAGGGACAATTTCTCGCTCCTGAAAATATGAAAAGTGCTCTTGGAAAACTTCGTAGCGTTAAAAATGGCAATGTATTGCTGACCGAACGAGGGTCGTGCTTTGGTTATAACCGATTGGTTTTTGACGTGAGAAGCATCCCCATCATGCAAAGTTTGGGGGCTCCTGTTGTGATGGATTCCACCCATATTATTCGAATCTACGGAACTCCATCATCAGATCCAAAAGGGGGCGAACCTGAATTCATTCCCCATCTAACACTTGGAGCTGTTGCGGCGGGGACCGATGCCTTATTTATTGAAACTCATCCCAATCCCCGCGAGGCCCTTTGCGACGGGGCTTCGATGCTTCGCCTTGATCTCTTAGAACCAATGATGAAACAGTGCCTGGCCATCTCAAAGGCCATTGGGCGCCCACAGTAAAGGACGAATATGGGCCTGTACCGAGCGCGGTTGGCAGGCTGGTACGTTTTTAAGCAACTCTTGCCTACGTTTATCCTAGGCAACATCGTATTCATTTTTATTTTGCTTATGTTTCAGGTTCTTCGTCTGAGTGAATTCATCATCGTTCATGGCGTTCAGTTTGGAATGGTTTTGCAGCTGGTCACTTACATGACTGTTAGCTTCTTACCCGCCGTGATTCCGATAAGCCTTTTATTTAGCGTCCTGCTCACCTTTGGGCAAATGTCAGGAGATAGCGAAATCGTGGCCATGAAGGCCATCGGTTATCATCTAGGTCATTTGCTCGTGCCGACTGTGGTGCTTTCAACATTAGTGGCGATTTTGAGTGCCTATATAAGTTTTTACGGCGCTCCCTGGGGGAATCGGGGTTTTGAAGTTTTATTTCAAAAGCTTGCTAATACAAAAGCGGCGGCCACTATTCAGCAAGGAGTATTCTCTGAGGGATTTTTTGATTTGGTCCTTTACGCTGACGAAGTGGATTCGCGAAACGGAAAACTGAAACGGGTTTTTATTTATGACGAACGTGAAAGCGGAA
>JADLCR010000017.1 GCA_020847095.1 Oligoflexia bacterium
TGCCTAGCCAAAGCCAAGGTGACTTCCACATGGACGGAGTCGAATCAGAAAAATATTGCGATTGTTGAGCACTCAAAGAAGATCCGGCCGTTTCTTTACCTGGGCTTAGTGGTAATCTCAGCGGTTGTGCAAGTGGTGTCACTTGACCGGCTTGAATTTTAATAAAGCATGCTTGCTCTTGAAGGTAAGCAACAAATGTCATCGGCGAAGATTGATCAAGTGCCCTTGCGGAATCGCAACGACCGTCAATCATTTTTCGGCCAGCCATCGATATGGAAACCGGCTCAGAACCAATTTCGATTTCTCGCTGTTCCCAGCCTAGGCCGGGCGCTAGTACTGAAACTTGGCTGCTTCCTCGTCGAGACTTAAACGTGTGTTTGCCCCAAACTTCTTTTCCTAGTTTGCCATTTAAGTAAACGATTGAGTCAGAGGGTGCTTTTATAACGACATCAGTTCGAACATTGTCTTGGATACTCTTTAAATTTTGAATGGTCTCAGGACTTAATTCTCCTTCCGAGCCTTCTAAGGTGGCGTCCCAAGCCAAAGCGTCGCGCCAAGAAAGGGCTGCATCCGGTCGCTTCAACAACCCTTTAAGCTCGGCAATTCTCACATGGCAGCGCCTACGTATACTCTCGATTCCAGCCACATTAGGGATCGTCTGAAGTTTGAGCAAAAGTGCTTCATAGGCTTCAAGGGACTGCTGAAAATTTCCCTGAAACGAAAGCTCGTCAGCTTCAGAAAGTATGTTCAAGAGCGATTTTTTAAAATCTAAAGAGACCGGATGGCCTTTAAGAAATTCAAATGAACTCTGGAGGGCGGGCATTCCCAGACGCGAACGACCTTGATTAGTGATTTTGTCCATTGTGTCTCGAGACACAGGAGAATCAGTGTAAATGAGTTGATCGCTAAACGCCGATGGGGTCATTAGTTGGCAAAATACAAGTGCCCAAACCGCTATTCTGAATTGCTTTGTTTTCAAGTTCTTCCTCCTTAGTTGTTGAGAAGTAAAAGCAATGACCGGGCCTTCTTCAGGGTTAAGAATTCCGTGGGAGGAGACTCGTCCGGACGGATGACGCCGGACATTTCCGAACGGGAAAGGGGCTCTCTCAGATTGGTCTTAAAATTTTCAGGAATAAGAGCGGCCCAGTGACTTTGTTCACCCTTATTTACTTTCAATATTCTTAGGTAGCGAATCTGAATCTGATCACCCCTATAAATATCGATAACGGCTCGATCTTCAATCAATGGAGCCAGTTGATTGGAGTTTTTAAGGGTCAGCGGGACCAAAACAAAACCCTTAGGAATCATTGAAGTGAGTTTGATTTGCTTTGGCGCTTCCGGCGCTGGCTGAAATATCCACATTCCTACGAAAGCTGCCGCCAAAAATGCAGCGGCCGTCTGCAGGATGTTTTTATGCTTTTCAAATTGAACTATCAGTGACTCAATCGACATGGGTGGCCTTACCTTGTTGATGTTTCATTGAATCCAAAAACTGGTGAGTCAACTCGTGAGCCAGCGCTAAGAAGCCTATGACCAAACTCAAAACTACAACCAGTTCAATGACGAATTGACCTAGTTGGCGATTTGTGACACCCATGGCCCCTCGATTCTCTGAATTTCAAGCTTTGCCGTGCATTTCATGACCCAATCTTGGATTCGGAGCTCATGGCTCCCATTGGCCCACGGCCCCAATAACCGAGTGCCTGAAACGTGAACTAACAATTGTGAGTGATGACTTGTTTCAATATTTGCATTGACCTTTTGTGGCGGTCCTACCTCACCGTTGAATCCAAATTCCGGAGAGGTACTTAGCCCCAGTGGCGCTTGAATCCACTCCCAAGACTTAACATATTTGCTCGTGTTCTTTGGCCACGACTTTCTCATGTGGGCACGTTCAAGATTTCGAATCCTGGTCTTAATTTCGAGCTGTTTTAAAGAGAGGGTGCGGCTACGCAATAAGAGCGATTCCCTTAAGGCTATAAGGGCGTGAAACTGTGGAGTTCCGGGAGGAGCGGTTAATAATGCCCTTTCAGCGCGACGTCGTTCGACGATGAGCTCTCGGGCCTGCGGATTGAGTTCAGCCAATTGTTGATATCCATTGGCTTTGATGACGAGAAACTCAATGACCCGCTTATCACATTGACTTGTCAGTTTTTTGATAAACACCGCAAGAATTGAACCGTGAGCCAGAACGCCAAGCGCGAGTACAAGCGTCAAGACGATTAAGATTCCGGTCACCAAGACTTGCCCAGACTCATTTTGAGACACGACGGTACTCTCCAGGAAAAAGAACGTATTGGCCTTGCCGATTATCCAAGCGGGCAAAATTTCCATTCGCAAAAGAGCGGATCTCTCCGAATTTTTCGTCCACATGTATGCGGAGCTCTGAAAACCCCATTTTTTTGCCGAGGGCTTCGAATCGATTTAAGCAAGAACTTCGATCAACTCCCTGAGCAACGCATCGAGAATGATCGAAAGAAAGAAATGTGAGTAGGACAATCGCCAAACCATGGGTCATCGAACTTAGACCAGCAACCAAACCCAAGATCAAAATCGGAAGTCCCACAGCTACTTCAAGACTACTTTGACCGGTCTGAGGCGCCTTTGAAAAAGTCATCGAGCCCACTCCTCTGATAGTCCGATTCTTTGACGGCTTCGGCCTGAACATCTACGTCCTTATTCTGAAGCGCATGGGTGATGTTGGTGTAGCGAACTTTGATTGTTTGTCCAAGCGTACGCACGATAGCGATGCTTCCGATGGCTACCACTGATACGATAATGAGGTATTCAACGAGCGACTGACCCTTTTGCGATTTCATTGAAAAATCCACCTTTCGAAAAGGTGGAGATGCAATTCGAGCCAGGAGAGGTAACCCCGATAATTAAATGATGGCGTGGTCTAAGGGTCGTGATTCGGACGCGTGATTAATTTGATTTTGCTTTTTTTGCGGCAACGCGAGCAGCTTGCTTTTCAGCTTTGCGACGACCGATGACGTTTTCGATGATTTCGAGAGCTTCTTTGCGCAGGTCATTTTCGTGGATAAAGCGATAAAAGCTTTCGACTTCAATAGAAGAACGGAATTTCTTGGGGTTGGCGGGCAACTCACCTGCGGTAAAATCGATGCTTGATCCATCCTTTGAAAGTCGAACTTTTTCCATTAAAGCCTCCGTGTGTCAAAAAAGCTAAAGGCTACTATATTGAAGTGCTTGTCAGGGGTCAACCCATAATGATTTCATGAGGTTCACATGAGTTTGACGGGCCTTGTTTTGTTTTCCAAAAAAGGCTATGAGGTCAATATCTTAACTCACCTGAGAAAGGAATCTACCCGATGCTCACGATTGATGGCCGGCCAGTGGCAGAGTCTGTGTTGGTAGAAGTTGCCAAGGATGTCAAAAAATTCACCGATAATTACGGTCGCCCACCTCATTTGGCAGTCGTTAATGTGGGTGACGATCCAGCATCGGCGATCTATTTGCGTAACAAAGAGAAGGCCTGTGCGCAGGTGGGGATGCAGTCGACACGGCACTCTCTTGATAAAGAGCGAAGCCAAGAAGAACTCGATGCGCTCATCACTAAACTTAACTCCGACGGCGATGTTCACGGGATTTTGGTTCAGCTTCCGATGCCCAAGCATTTTAGCGTGGACGCCGTATTAGATTCAATGAACCCGTTAAAAGACAGTGACGGGTTTCATCCAGAAAACTTAGGGTTGTTAATGTCAGGCCGACCTAGGGTAAAGCCCTGCACCCCATATGGGGTCATGAAGATGCTGCAGCATTATGACATTTCTGTGAGCGGGCAAAATGTTGTGGTGATCGGAAGGTCTAATATTGTGGGTAAACCCATGGCGCAACTTTTAACCGCCGCCAATGCAACCGTCACCCTTTGCCACTCAAAAACAAAAGACATCAAGAAATTCACTAAAGAGGCACATGTTGTTGTCGTCGCAGCGGGGCAACCGAAAATGTTCGACGCCAGTTATTTTGGCCCAAATACCTTTGTTATCGATGTGGGCATGCACCACATTGACGGAAAAATCTGCGGCGATGTGGACTTTGATTCTTGCAAGGGAAAAGTTAAAGGGATCAGCCCGGTACCCGGCGGCGTTGGCAAAATGACGGTGGCCATGCTCTTAAGAAACACCATTGACTTGGCGCTGATTCAAGAGGCTCGTCGGAAATTATGAATTTCAGAGAGGCTTTGCTTAACGGAGGCAAAGTAATCACAGCCGAAGTGACTCCTCCTCATGGAACAAACATGGAAGCTCTTCTGCACGCGGCCGAACTATTCAAACCATATGTCCACGCCATCAATGTGACCGACAATCAACGTGCTCTGATGAGAATGAGTGGACTTGCGGTGTGTGGCCTTTTGGCCCAGAGGGGGTTTGAACCCATCTTTCAACTGACTTGCCGGGACCGCAATTTGTTGGGCCTTCAGTCTGAGCTTCTAGGTGCCCGAGCTTTAGGAATTAAAAATGTACTATGTCTCACTGGAGATCCGGTGGCTGCGTGAGACACCCCTGACGCTAAGGGGGTTTTTCAAGTCGAGTCAGTGGGACTTTTGAATCTCGTGCATAAGCTAAATGAAGGCCGCGACTACAACGATAAAGAATTAAACGGAGCTCTCGGGTTATTCCCGGGAGCTGTCGTCAATCCCGGTGGGCGTGCTGTTGAACCCCAAATTCGCCGCATGGAAAAGAAAATGAAAGCCGGAGCGCAGTTTTTCCAAACACAAATCGTTTACTCTCGTGAAGCCATGTCCGATTTCATGAAAAAGGTCCGACCCATGGGGGCTAAGATCTTGGCGGGCATTTTGGTTTTGCGTTCGGCAAAGACCGCTCGGTTTTTACAAGAAAAAGTACCGGGAATTTTTGTGAGCGATGAAATCATATCTCGAATGGAGAATTCTGAGAATCCCGAAGAAGAAGGGTTGAATATGGCCGCCGAGCTTGTTCGCGACTACATGGATATTTGCGATGGCGTGCATTTAATTACGATTAAACATGAAGAAAAAATTATTGAAGTGCTTCGTCGTGCTGGTGTGAAGCCGAGACTGGAGAACTAATGGATTCCCTGAAGCGAACCCCACTTTATGAAGAACACATAAAAGCCAACGGGCGCATGGTGCCCTTTGCAGGATGGGAGATGCCTGTCCAGTATCGTGGAGTCATAGAAGAGCACGAGAATGTCCGAAAAAATGTGGGTTTGTTTGACGTTAGTCACATGGGCGAGGTTTTTGTTTCTGGTCCAAAGGCACTAGATTCACTCCAGTATTTGACGACCAACGATGTTTCAAAGCTCGAGCCCGGTCAAGCGCAGTACTCGCTACTTTTGAACCCCAACGGTGGAATCGTGGATGACATCATTGTTTACTGCATCGAAAAAGGAGTTCACTACCTTGTTTGCGTAAACGCATCTAATACCGAAAAAGACTACCAATGGATGGTCAAAAATAACAAAGGTGCGGTGATCGAAAATCAATCTGATCGGTGGGCACAAATTGCAGTTCAGGGTCCGCGCGCCGTGGAGCTTGTGGCCCATGTATTGGGGCCAAAGCATCAAAACACTGAAACTTTTGAATTTGGAACTCATCAAGGACCGGGTGGAATATGGTATGTGGCTCGTACAGGTTATACGGGCGAAGACGGTTATGAGATCTTTCTTCCAAACAGTGACGCTCCGAGATTTTGGCAAGACTTGATGAATAAAGGAAACTCCCTAGGGGTGCAGCCCATCGGTCTCGGGGCCCGAGATACCTTGCGCACTGAAATGAAATACTCATTGTACGGAAATGAAATCACCGATGAGACTTCGCCCCTCGAAGCCGGACTTGGCTGGGTGGTGAAGCTTCAAAAGGGAGACTTTATTGGCAGAGCGCCCCTTGTCGCTCTAAAAGAATCCGGTGTGAGTCGAAAACTTGTTGGATTTAAGCTTCTCGAAAAAGGAATCCCTCGTCATGGTTACCCCCTTGTTTCAGAAAAAGGGGACTCATTAGGAGTTGTTACCAGCGGAACAATGTCTCCCACGCTTAAAGAGGCCATCGGAATTGGCTATGTTGCGGCGCATCTAAGTTCTGAAGGAAGTCGATTTTTTGTGCAAATTCGTGGTCGCAACCTGGCGGCTTCAGTGGTAAAAACTCCGTTTGTAAAAACCAAAGGAGAATAGCAATGGGATTCACTATTCCGACCGAATTCATGTACACCAAAGATCACGAATGGGCACAAGTAGAAGACAACTTGGTTTCAGTCGGGATTACCGAATACGCACAAGACGCCCTTGGCGAAGTCGTTTATGTAGAACTTCCTGAAGAAGGACAAAAAGTTACTCAGGGCGAGCCCTTTGGAGTCGTTGAAAGCGTTAAGGCCGTTAGTGATCTCTATGCTCCCATTTCTGGAACCGTCGTTGAGGTTAACGAATCAGTGATCGAAAGTCCGGGGCAAGTAAATGACGATCCCTATGGGGACGGATGGCTCATTCGTATTGAGATGGATAGTGAAAAAGAGTTGGCGACCTTAATGCCACCTTCGGACTACGAAAAGCTCATCAAGAAATAATCTACAATTGAAATTGTTAAGCGGGGGGAAGCTTGGAACTCCAAAAAGGTGATTCAAGGGGATCGACAGGCACAATGACTCAAAAAAATACTTCAGCTTCAACGGCATTTCCATCAACGGATAGCTTTGTTGAAAGACACCTAGGTCCTCGAGCCCGGGATATGGCTGAGATGCTAAAGGTTTTGGGACTAAAGACCCTTGAAGAACTAGCTCAAAAGACCGTGCCCGCTTCAATTTTTGACCCATCTCCCTTGAAACTTGAAGGGCCCATCAGCGAGAATGAAGCGCTTCTCGAGTTGAGGCGGATTGCCAATCAAAATCAAATTTATAAGTCGCATATCGGATTGGGTTATTACGACTGCGTCACACCACCGGTTATTCTAAGAAATATTTTAGAGAATCCAGGTTGGTACACCCAGTACACGCCGTATCAGGCAGAGATTTCGCAAGGGCGTCTTGAGGCGCTGCTTAATTTTCAAACGTTGATTTCGGATTTAACAGGCTTTCCTATGGCCAATGCCAGTCTGCTTGACGAAGGAACCGCAGTAGCAGAAGCCATGGCGCTTTGTCTTGCTGTTCATAAAGAAGGCGACACTCGTAGAGCGATTTTTGTTTCTAGTGACTGTTTTCCTCAGACCATAGATGTTGTGAAGACTCGTGCTTCGGCGCTTGGAATTGACGTTAAAGTGGGCGCTCCCTCAGAATCCAGTAACAAAAACTACTTTGCAGCTGTGTTTCAGTATCCAAATCAAGACGGCGAAATTTCCGACATCAAAGCACTTATTCAAAAGGCCCAAAGTGCGGGAGTGATGGTGATTGTGGCCGCTGATCTATTGGCCCTGACTGTCCTAGAATCGCCCGCAAAGCTTGGCGCCGATGTGGCCGTCGGAAGCTCTCAGCGATTTGGTGTTCCAATGGGATTTGGTGGTCCTCATGCGGCCTATATGGCGACGAAAGATGAATTTAAGAGAAATCTTCCGGGGCGAATTATCGGCGTGAGCATCGATTCCCAAGGAAAGCCGGCTTTGAGGTTAGCTCTTCAAACGCGCGAGCAACATATTCGACGCGCTAAAGCGACAAGCAATATTTGTACGGCGCAAGTGCTATTGGCTGTTATGGCGAGCATGTACGCCGTTTATCATGGGCCGGAAGGTCTCAAACAAATTGCTGAACGAATTCACTTGATGGCCCATGCATTGAGCCTGGTTCTAAAAAAAGCTGGTTTTAAGATATCAGAAAGTTTCTTCGATACCATTAAGGTTGAGACGGGAAGTAAGACTGCCGACGTGTTAAATAAGGCCGAGAAGCTTAAAATAAATCTACGATCGGTTGATGGGAAGTATATCACCGTTTCTCTTGATGAAACCTGCGGTGATTCAGAATTAAATAAAATTGCAGAAGCCTTTGGACTTGCTGCTAGTTCCATCAATTGGAAGAGTTTGCGGGCAACAAGCGCTGAAAGTGCAGGCGCTTTACCAAAGGGCTTGATTCGAAAAACGCCTTACTTGACTCACCCAGTTTTCAATCAGTACCACTCCGAAACCGAAATGCTGCGATATATGACCAGGCTCCAGGCAAAGGATCTATCGCTCACATCGTCGATGATCCCGCTGGGTTCTTGCACCATGAAACTAAATGCTACGGCAGAAATGATTCCGGTGACCTGGCCCGAATTTGGAAAGATTCATCCGTTTGCTCCGAAATCTCAAACTGCTGGGTATCACGAACTGATTGAGCGACTAGAAACAATGCTTTCAGCCATCACTGGTTTTGAAGCTGTAAGTCTTCAACCTAATGCGGGATCTCAGGGAGAGTACGCCGGTCTTTTGGTCATCAGGAAATATCATGAATCCAGAGGCGAAAGTGGTCGCAATATCTGTCTCATTCCAAATTCTGCGCACGGTACAAATCCAGCTAGTGCGGCCATGGCCGGAATGGAAATTGTGGCCGTGGAGTGCGATGCCCGCGGGAACGTGAGCCTTGAGGATCTTCAAAAGAAGGCTAATCTGCATAAAGATAAACTTGCGGCCCTCATGGTGACTTACCCTTCGACTCATGGAGTATTTGAAGAAGGAATTGTCGAAATCTGCAAAATCATTCATGCAAATGGCGGCCAGGTTTATATGGACGGCGCCAACATGAATGCTCAAGTAGGCCTTTGCCAACCCGGAAAATTTGGCGTCGATGTTTGTCACCTAAATCTTCATAAGACCTTTTGCATTCCCCACGGTGGCGGCGGACCTGGAATGGGACCCATATGTGTGAAAAACCACTTGGCAAGTTTTTTGCCGGGCCATAGCTTGGTAAAAACCGGAGGCGAAAGTGCCGTAGGGGCAGTGAGCAGTGCTCCATTTGGAAGTGCGAGCATTCTTCCTATTTCGTTTGCATACATTTTGATGATGGGAGCAGAGGGACTTAAGCTCGCAACGGAAGTCGCCATACTCAATGCAAATTATGTCGCTAAGAAGTTAGACCCTCATTATCCGGTACTTTACAAAGGGCTGTCGGGATATGTGGCTCACGAGTGCATCATTGATTTGAGACCGTTGAAACAAGCGTCAGGCGTTGAGGTTATGGATGTGGCCAAGCGTTTGATGGATTACGGATTTCATGCGCCGACGGTTTCCTTTCCTGTTGTAGGCACAATGATGATTGAACCTACAGAGAGTGAATCAAAAGAAGAGCTTGATCGTTTTTGTGAAGCGATGATTGCGATTAAGCGAGAAATTGACGAAATTGCCAATGGATCAATGGACAAAGAAAATAATCCTCTCAAGAACGCTCCGCACACGATGGATGTGGTTATGGCTGAGAAATGGGACCGACCTTATAGTCGTGAGCGGGCAGCCTTTCCAGTGTCGTGGGTAAAGTCGAACAAATTTTGGCCCGCCGTCTCTCGTATTAACGACCCTCATGGAGATCGAAACCTTGTTTGTACTTGCCCGCCGCTCGCTAGTTATAGCAACTAGTCTCTTGTTTTTTGCTTTGGCCCTGACTCTTTTTGTGCGCGAAGCCAAAGCTGAAACTCCTATTCCAAAAGTTACATTTTATTATGCGTCTGAATGGGATGAGAAGTGTCAAGGGACGGCTTATGCCACGGATTTACCCAACCAGCTCAATGAGTATCAAAAGGCTTGGGACGACGATGGACCTGAACTTTTGCGAAGCGCCGTGGAGATTCTTGGCAGGAGTTTTCCGTCGGAGATCTATGAAGTTGGGCTCATGACTTGCCGTCGCACTCCCAGTCAAAGCTTACCCATGATTGTGAATGTGAGAAGCACGAGACCAGAGTTTACTGATAACGATCCTTATCCGCCTTTTGTCTTTGTGACTTTTGTTTTTCATGAGCTTTTACATCGTATGGCAGCAGAGTATGTTGATTGGGAAGGGTCGTATATGGCCCCATTTGCTAACCTGGAACCCTTGGTTCGCAATCATATTCCGGTTTTCTTGTTTCAACGGATTATTTATCAGCAACTGGGCTGGGAATTGAGGCTTGAAAAATTGGAGTTTCGAGATCGTCAGATGGGGGAAGACTATGCAAGAGCGCAGGAGTTAGTTTCGCTTCTTCCATTAACCGCGGAGAATATTGAGAATCTATTGATAAGTCGGGAGTCAAAATGATTAAAGAATTTGTCAGCTTTTTGAAACAATACGGTGTTGTGGGCTTGGCCATCGCAGTTATCATTGGTGGAAAGCTCAATGAGCTTATTTCAAGCGTTGTGAACGACCTTTTAATGCCTCTCATTTTTCAACCCGCATTGCAGGCCGCGCAGGTCGATGATGTTAGAAAGCTCAGTGTTAACGGGATCTTCTACGGCAAAGTCCTTGGAGCGGCCATCGATTTTCTGGTCGTTGCGGGCCTTGTTTTTCTTTTTGCGAAGCTTGTGCTAAAAGAGGAATCCGTTTCAAAGAAGTAGTTTAATATGCCGGCGTGGCGAAATTGGCAGACGCGCCAGACTTAGGATCTGGTGGATTCCGTGGGGGCAAAGTGGAAGCTCCAGTGGAGCTTCCGGCGAGAAAAACTGAATATTGAAATCAATGCCGGCGTGGCGAAATTGGCAGACGCGCCAGACTTAGGATCTGGTGGGTAACCCCCGTGGAGGTTCGAGTCCTCTCGCCGGCACCATAATAAAAGCTGATCCGCGAAGTGGATCGGCTTTTTTTATTTGCTCACGCAATGGACTCGAACGGAGCCAGCCGGCTGCCAGTGGCAGCTGAGCAACCTGGAGGGTTGCGAAAGGCTGGCGGGGTGGTCAGGCGGAGCTGGAGCGTGACGCGGAAGCGAGCGCTTGACCGAGTCCTCTCGCCGGCACCAATCAATGCGCTGGTCGAACCGCCACGGTTCACCATCGGAATCCAACAGACTGCTGCCTTTTTTGAATCAGTGCTTAATAAACCGCTTTATGGCTTCTTGAGATTTGAAATCAAGGCAGCCAAGGCAATCTTGGGAAGAAGGCAACAAGTTCAAGGCATCTCGATTCAAAGATTCAAGTAGCTCCTTTCTTGATTTTTCGGTGCTCCTCCTTCGGTGAGAGCACACGAA
>JADLCR010000018.1 GCA_020847095.1 Oligoflexia bacterium
CCTGGGTATCTTCTCAAAAAGAAGTTAGTGCGAGCTTAATCCAACGACGGTTTCGGTTTGGCTACCCAAAGGCCGCTCGTCTTATCGAAATGCTTGAACAAGAAGGTGTTGTAGGTCCATCAAACGGCAGTAAACCCCGCGTAGTCCTTGCGCAAAGGCTTGATTAACTGTAAATCTGAGGAGTGATTTCGTACCTATTATTTGCCCAATTGGCCTTTGCTTCTGCGGAGTTAGACCAAGTTGTTGTGGCTAAGGCAATCAAAGAAGCAGAAAGTCTTTCGCTTGCGCACGACCGTGAACTTGCGACGACCGTTCTTGTTCGCAATATTCGAAAAGTAGGTAAGAGTGGGCAAAAGAAGCTTAAAGAAAAAATTAAGAGTCTTTCAAAATTTTTCTATACCGACAAAGGCCTTCAAGAATTTCAATTAGCCCAAGAACTCGTTGAAAAAGGGCAGTATGCCGAGGCGTTAGAGCGACTTGTCATCGCCGACCAAACCGAAAAGGGAAACGTCGCTGTTCTTGAGCTCATGGCTCGAACAGAATTGGAGCTTAAAAAACCTTCTTCGGCATTGAAGAATTTGGATCGCGCCTTCACAATGGATCCGTATTCATCAGAACTTTTGCGACTTAAATATTTTGCATATCTCGAAGCTGAAGAGTTTCAAAAAATTTTGGATGAGCTTGGAGATCTAAGTGTCGAGCATAGTGATGGAACTTTGAAGAAGTTTCGCGCTCAGGCTCTAATTGGATTAGGAAAGGCTTCCGAAGCACTTGCGGTGTTAAAAGAGATCAAAGAGAACCAGCAGGTTGATGTCCATTACTTGCTTTCAAAAGCGGACGTGGCGGAGAAAAAGACAGAACACATTAAAAAGTATCTTAAATCTTGTACACAAAGACCAGAGAAGACGCTTTCTGTTTTTGATCCTTGTCGTTACGCCGCTGAACTAAGAAAGGATACCGAGCTTTGAAGTTCTTAGTATTAATTTTAAGCTGTCTCGCCCTTGCTTCGTGTGGAGTCAAAGGTGATCCTGTTGGCCCAGAATCGCCGGCTGATTTTGGTACGGGCAAGCCCCTTTATAAATACCCGTCAGAATCGCCAACGCCTACGCCAAAGGACAAAAGATAATGTTGAAATTCGTGAAGGCCCAAGGGGCAGAGAACGACTTCATCTTTATCAATCAAAAGGTTGGGCCGACTAAGGCCCTAGGCCTGGCTAAGACTCTGTGTCATCGCCATAAAGGCTTAGGTGCTGACGGACTTGTTTTTTGGTGGAAAAAAGGTCGGGGAGTATACGAATGGCTTTTTCTAAATTCCGATGGGAGCAAGGCTGAGTTTTGTGGAAACGCCGCGCGCTGCTTTTTTGTTGTCGCTGGTCAAGAAAGCCATTCGCGAACCCCGATGATTCTAAAAACAAGCGTTGGATTGATTTCTGGAAAATTGGTTTCCCGAAACGAAGTTAAAATCACACTGCCCTTTTTTCCGAAAGTAAGAGTTGAGAATAAGAATGGAACCCTCATCATGGCCGGGGTGCCACATCTTCTCGTGGGAATGGGACAAAGGGCGCGGGCTAAGAAACTAAGAGCACAGTCGCAAAAATATATTCGTGGCGGTGCTAATATTACCTTCGTTCAAAAAACGTCGCCAAAATCGACTTTCGCAATATCATTTGAACGGGGAGTGGAAAATTTCACGAGAGCTTGCGGGTCAGGCGCAATTGCCGCTGCATTATGGCTTAGTCGTGAGCGCAGCGGAAATTATTTGGTGAAAATGCCTGGGGGAAAACTCACCGTTGGTTTGGATTTCAAAAACGGTCAGGCAACTTTGTCGGGGCCGGCGCACTTAGTTTTCGAAGGAAAGGTTTAATAGGTGGAGTATTTATGAAAGAGCGATTTTTCACTGGAGTATCAACAGCGCTAGTAACGCCTTTTAAAGATGGCAAGCTCGATTTAAAATCTTTTTCTAAACTTATTCGGTGGCAACTTGATCAGGGAGTCCAGGGAATAGTTATTTGTGGGTCCACCGGAGAGGCGGCAACGCTTTCAAAGCAAGAGAAGCTTCAAATTGTTGAGTTTGGATTGTCAGAGGTTGCTGGCGCCGTTCCTGTTTTGGCAGGATGCGGAACATTCAACACTGCCGAAACGGTCGATTTAGCAAAAAGTTTTGAGAAACTTAAAGTGACCGGGCTCTTAGTTGTTACGCCCTATTACAACAAACCCCCTCAGCGAGGGCTGGTCTTGCACTTTACAGAGGTGGCAAGGGCGGTGAAATGCCCCATTATTCTCTACAATGTGCCGTCACGGACTTCGATGACGATGACCGTGGAAACGTGTTTTAAGATTGCGACTCAAAATGAAAATGTAGTTGGGGTCAAGGAAGCTGCGGGTTCGCTTGAAGTCATGGGGCAATATGTGAAATCAGCACCCAAGAACTTTAGTGTTTTGTCAGGTGATGATGCCACATTCGCTCAAGCTATTTGCGAGGGGGCCCACGGAGTGATTAGCGTTGTTAGTCATCTTATTCCAAAGGCCTGTGTTGAAGTCAGCCGACCGGGGAGATCCACTCAAGAGGTTGAGAAGTTTTTAAAAGGTTATTTAAATCTAATTAACGGAATTTATGTTGAATCCAATCCAATTCCGGTTAAGTGGGCCCTTAAAGAAATGGGAATAATTGAATCTTCCGAATTACGCCTTCCCCTTGTTGACTTGGATTACATTCATCACAAAACTCTTAGAGAGCAATTGATTCAGGCGGGGGTAATTCATTGAAGTTAAAAATTGGGCTATTCGGATCGAAAGGAAAAATGGGCCAAGCCGTTTCTGCTCTTGCCAATAGCGAGCGTGGAATTGAGATCGTGGCCCGATGGGATCGGGTTTCAGACGTCACGGACGCATCGCTTAAAAAAGTGGACGTGGTGGTTGATTTCTCGGGGCCCGCGGCACTGGTAAAACTTTTGCCTATTTGTGGAAAGTTAAAAATCGGGCTGGTGACCGGCACCACGGGCTTGTCTAAAAATCAGGAAAAGCTATTGAAAAAAGCGGCACTAAAAACCCCCATCATCTGGGCTCCAAATTTTGGTTTAGGAATTCGATCACTTCGGGAGAGCCTTGGTCCGTTATTAAAAAATTTTTCACCCTCAGAAGTGATCATTGAAGACATTCATCATCGCTACAAAAAAGATGCGCCCAGTGGTACGGCAAAGTTGCTAGCGGAGACCATTTCAAAACTCAAACCGAGATCGACCAAGTTAAGCCCGACCGTGAGTATAAGGGGTGGAGAGGTCTTCGGTGTTCACAGAGTTTATTTGTTGTCGGATGGTGAGTGGATTTTGCTGGAGCATCAGGCAACCGATCGAAAAGTTTTTGCTCGAGGAGCACTCTTGGCCGCTCAATGGATCAAGGGGCGTCGGCCTGGGCTTTATACATTCGATCAAGTGAGGAAAAGTGCAAGAGGCCATCGTTAGTCTTGGATCAAATTTCGGTGATCGTAAAGAAATGTTGAAAAAAGCCGTTGAGCGGATTTCTTTTGGCTGCAAAATTACGGGCATCAGCAATGTTTATGAAACTTTTCCTAAAACGGGAGCCCATCTAAAACCCTATCTTAATTGCTGCGTCAGTATCGAGACCGATATGGATCCAAAGGGACTCATGCTCTTTCTTGTCGAAATTGAACGGCAACTGGTTGCGGAGTCTACAGGGGCCTCAGAAACCCATCACCCTATTGATTGTGATCTTATTGCGGTCGGGCAAGAGGTTGTGATGACCCCACAGCTAACTCTTCCCCATCCTGACGCTCATCGGCGAGCTTTTGTAATGATACCTTTGGCCGATTTTAAGGCCGATTGGGTGCACCCCATTCTCGAAAAGAATGCAGAAACCCTGGCTCAAGAGGCTTTTTGGGACGGGTGGGGGAGATATCATTCTCCAGGTCAAAGCCTGCTTGATTTTTGAGCACAGCCCCACTAGATCTAACGGAAATAAAGAGGAGCAGAAATGAAGCTGTATATCGACAGTGCGGATATTAAGGACATCAAAGAAGGACTTGAGTTGGGGCTTTGCGATGGAATTACCACAAACCCCACGCTTATTTCTAAGACAGGTAAGCCCTTTAAAGACGTCATCAAAGAAATTTGCCAAACAGTTAATGGCCCTGTTTCGGCCGAAGTCGTCAGCCTTGAGGCTGATAAAATGTACGCCGAAGGAAAGGAATTGGCCAAAATTCATGACAATATCGTTGTGAAAATTCCAATGGGCTCCGAGGGACTCAAAGCCGTACGAAGATTTTCTGCTGATCGAATTCGAACCAACGTGACCTTGATCTTTAGCCCGCTTCAAGCGTACTTGTGCGCCAAAGCCGGTGCGAGCTTTGTTAGTCCATTTGTCGGTCGTCTTGACGACGTCGGGGCTGTCGGAATGGATCTTATTCGCAACATAAGAACAATTTTCGACAATTACGACTATAGTACAGAAATTCTGGTGGCCAGCGTTCGAAACCCTATACACGTACTCGACGCGGCTCTTGCTGGAGCAGATATTTGCACCTTGCCATTAGCTGTTGCTAAGTCACTTTCTAACCACCCCCTTACCGATAAGGGAATTGCGCAATTTCTAAAAGACTGGGAAAAGGCTAGCAAGTAAATGAAGGTTAGGTGGGGGCTTGCGGCTTGGATAACCATGGCTATCGGGTGTTCATCGACGCCGACCCGAGATGTTGACTATCCAATCCAGGCAATAAGGGCCACCATAGAGTCGCAGTTGACCATGGGTATTCAAAAGAAATCCAACAACGGTTATGAGTATCTATCCCGACCCTTTGTGGTTAAGCAGCCTCCGGAAGCGGAGTTTCACTCGTTCCGAGACCGAGGGCGAGCGCGCGTGACGATTCGGGGATACGAACGACCCTATACCTTAGAAGTAGAAGTGAGCATTGAGCGCGGATATTCAAAAAAAGGCAAGGCCCCGTCGGATGAAGAGTATTCGCATCACCACTATGACAATGGACTAGCCAAGAAGTTACTCACGAATATCTATAGCCTACTCGATAAGAGTGACCGAGACCGCAACGTCGTTGACGACTTTAAGCCATTCTAGTTATCCTTAAACATAGCAATATTAGTTATCTCATTCGCTAAGGACGGTGAATGAAGTGATATCAACAGCGTTATCCACATTTCGATTGGCCCCCTGGGTATCACAGTGGCTTGCGACAATCGCATGCGCGTCGGCGTTTGTTTCAGCACCTTCAAAAACGGCGAATTTTAGAATTGTTACGGTAACTAACGACGAAGCACTAACGCTTTCGGTATCGAGAAACTCGCCACCGATGGCCGCCATCGCCGACGAACATTTACCTGTAATTGTCGAAGAAAAACTGACCGCTATTAAGCTTGAGCAAGGCCAGTCCCTTATTGTGGCGGGCAATCAAAATGCCTGGCTGAAAATCGAACGATATTTTTCAGAGCCCCTGGCTCAAGTTAAGGCTCCTGAGGTTGAAAAAGAAGAGGCCTTGATTAAGGCTCCCCCGGCGGTGTTGACTCGTTTCTATAATAATAATGACGGAGAAAAACTCCCGAGTGATGCCCGATTGGCCATTTACCTTCCTGTAACAGAGCAAAAACCAAAACCTGAGATTGCAGCGCCGACCCTAAAAGTAGAAACGCCACAGCAAAAAGTCGAAGTAAAAAATATCACAGGCGAAATCGATCTTAAAAAGCACGAAGAATTTATTGCGGGCGTGCCTTCAATTCCGGCCAAGTCGATTATCAATCAGGCAAATAGTCAACCGGAACACCAAGCATCTGTGCCCCAGCCAGAACACAAGACTGAGCCGGCCATAGACCGGCAATCCCCATCAATTGAAGTGGCGCAAAAAAATAATAAGAGCCTAGAACCAAATTCCACTAATCAACCTGAGGCATTGGCGACGATCAAGGGACAAATCGAATTTTCAGGAGGTTTGGCCTATACCGGGTCCAGCACAAAGTTGGTGGTTTATCATGCTTACGGCGGTGAAATGAGCGAAGGTCAGGTAGAACTTCCTGAGGGAAGGTTTACAGTCAATTATCCCGCCGAGCGCCCAGGAACGGTTATCGTCCAGCTTATTAATGAAAATGGCTACACATTGGGCCGCGGTGAGTATTCACTTGTACAATCCGAAGAGTTTGCCAAAGGCGACGTTCAGGCAGATTTTGTAAAAATCGTCGTTGAACCTCTTGAGTCAAGCGTTCGAGGGATTCTCATCAGTGGATATAGCTATGGAAATAGTATTATCCCGGCAAGAGGCGAAGTGTTTGGCCCTGCTTCAAATCGTGAGCAAAGCGATAGGTCTGGAAGATTTAGATTTCAGCGCTTAAGCCATCAATCACAAATGGTGATGGAAGCGTATGCTCCAGAACATTTAACCTCGAGAATGTTGGCGGACTCCGCACAAGTTAACACCATCGAAATCTACTCAAACAAAATGATTGAGAGTTTGTTTCAACTCAATGGCATCGAGCCGAATTCTGGCAAGGGCGTCATTTTTGGAAAAATATCTAGGAATAAAAAAGGGTTAAAAAATGTTTCGGTGACCCTCATTGGAGGAAGAGGAACTGGGCCCATATACTTTAATGAAATTTTGATTCCGGACAAAAATCTCAAGGCTACTTCAGAGGCCGGCTACTTTGCGTTTCTCAATGTGGATCCTGGCGTTTCAGTTGTCACGGCAAAGTTAGGCGAGCGTGAATTGCCGTCAACGGTATTGTCCGTGGCTGAAGGCGCGGTATCTCCAACCCACATCAAAATGAAGCAAATTAACATGGTCGGCTCGTTGTTTGACGGCGCAACCGGCGCACCTATTTCGGGAGAAATGACCGTACTCGGAACAAAACAACTTATAAAGATATCGTCGAATGGCTTCGGGGCTAAATTTCCTCATAGTGATGGTCTGATTTTCGCCGAGCTTAGGGCGGGCGAAAATATGATGCCCGCCAGAACGGTGTTCAATCGCTCTCGCGCGCAGCAAGCCCATGCCTTTACAGTGAGTCGTGATTGGCTCAAATCTCGAATTGGACAAGCCAAGTTGCAAACGGGAATAGTCTTGGGACTTGTGGCCGGAGGGCCGTTTAAAGTTTCTGTCGAATCGCCAGATCGTCAGTTAATCGAAGCAAATGTAAACTACTTCAATACCCAAGGAGAGTCTTCGATTGATCCAGACGACTCCTCAGTTGGTTTTTCGATTCAAGGGCTGAACTCGGGTCTCTATCAAATCAATATTCAGAATCCTTCAGGAGACATTGTGGCCACAAGGCTAGCGTTGGTTGAAGATGGCTATCTTTCAACGTTAACCGCCGACTTGGTTCCTTGAGGCTCCCGCCGTTTTTCTAGGCAAAGATTCTTTAATCCCAAATGTGCCTTTCATTCGATCGATTGTGTGGCGTGCTTCAGCATCCTGCTTATAGAATAATTCAAGCCGCGTCTTGCGCCCGCTAGGGAGTCGCAAGTGAAAGCCTCGGGGCAGTAGGGTTTTGGGCGTGACTGTTGAAACCTTCAATTCGGGATTGAAGTATCGAATTTCTTCGTCAGAGATTCCTGTTATTTCGGAAAGCTGTTGAAGTGAAACATTAAAGCGCAGATCGATCGCCTCGGACTCGATTGGTGAAAACTTATCCATGGGTCCAAAAATCTCTTCGTGATACTTTTCGGCATGAAGGGCCGCCAAGAACTCACAATAAAAGTTTTCAGAAGCAAATCCAAATGATCTTGAGTCATATTTTGAAATCATTTCAGCAAGTGACGTTGTCTTAAGTTTTTTCTGTGCTCGAATAAGTCCTCCGGGTCCATGATTGTACGCTGTAATGGCTAGAGGCCAAGTGCCCAGAATTTTAAAGTTGCTCTTTAATAACTTAGCTGCAGCTTCGGTGGCTTTAAGAGGAGAGTGCCTTTCATCGATGAGATGATTGACCTTTAAAAACTTTCGACCTGTATCGGGCATAAATTGCCAGATTCCACTTGCCCCCACCTTGCTTAGCGCACGATCGTTGAAACTGGATTCAACAAACGGTAATCTCACAAGCTCTGTGGGCATTCCAAAGGATTGAAATATATCTTCCATTTCTTGAATATACTTTGAACCCAAAATGATTCCCTGGCGGAAAAAATTTTTCTGACCCCGTTGAGTCCTAACATTTTTGGCGGCTTCAGCGAGAACCTTTTTTCTTTTGCCGGGAATGGATTCTAAAAGACTTAAGTAACGAGATTCTTCAAGGGTGAGATTCTTTAGATTTTTCCTTTGCGCCAAACTTTTTAATAAAAGTCGAGTTTTGCTAAGTGTCCTATGAATGAGAATTCGCTCATTGGCCGATTTGGTAACATGTGATGCTTCTGTCTCGTAAATAGATCGCGCATCGATAATTTCATAAATGATCCAAGGGCGGTGAATATCATGGACAACCGAAAAACGACCAGAATATCGAGTATAAATATCAAACCAAAACTTAACCCTATCTCTTAAGTCGTCAGGAACTTTAAATTCCTCTGAAATTCTTTGGTCCACATCTTTCAAAACGTTGTCAGCACTGAGCCGATTGCTGTGAAATCCCAAAGGGATGAGGTTCGGGTCTTCTTCGACCTTGAGTTTTCGTTTCAGTTCAGAGGCTTTAAAAGTGTCAGAAATAAAAACGGTGCGCGTGCTCGGCGAAGCCTCCATGGAGCTGGAGTCAAATTCGGTGGGGTTTTCAAATTCATAAACTGGCATCATATATCGACTAATGGGCTCAAGCCTGTGGGAGTGCTTATCAACGATATGGGTTATCAAACCCAATATAGCCGTGGGCAGCCCAACATATATAAGGACTGAGAAAGCGACCTTTTTGTGCGATTTCATGACCCCTCCCTGGTGCCTAAAAAAGCAAGGTAAATGCCATTTGATTTGACAAATATGTCAGTAATTTCAAATAGTTATCAAATGAGTCGGGGCCTCAGAATGCCTACCCTTTGATGGCCTGGCCAGGGCCTAGTCAAAACTAACCTAAGTATTTGAAATATCAGAAGTATTCCACTTCCTCGTCAAGTACTTTGGGCGGATCTTTTAACCGTTTAATTTCGTCGTTAGAAAGTAGGGCCTTAGGCACCACAATCACGAAGAGGTTACGTCGGAGCCATTCACGGTACATGTGAAAAACACCCTTATCCCCCGATTGATCACCCCAAGAGTTTTCCACCTTAAACTTGATAACCGGTCCACCAGGTACGGGTTGGTCGTATCCGGAAATCACCATGGCGTGATTAGGCGAAGTGAGTCTCAGAAAAACCCGATGGGCCTGAGTCATTTGGGATTCGGGGTCTTGCTTAAAACCATAAACGGTTGATGTATCCAAAATTTCAGGGTGCATAATTCCTGTTTTTGCATCGACCTCTTTTTGAACGTCGGCGGCAAACCAAAGCGGTTGCCCTAAATTAATGGACTCAACAATGAGTTGCTCTAGCCGTTCTACAGGTAGATTTAAGAATTTTAAGTCGTATCGTGAATCTTTCGATACGCCGATGGCGCTATCTGTAACGGTGTAATGTCCATTCTCATCAAGTAGCGGCGTTGTTGTGATGACCACATAATCGTCCGGATTGAAGCCGACAAACTCTTTGGCAAACTCATGGGGGGTGTATGTTTTCGTCGTGGTCGTTTTGACCTCTACGCCATTCTTTGTTTCTGGTTTTCCTTCGGTGCGAAATTCAAATTGTTCCGGCGGAAGTCCCAAATGGGTCACTAAAATTTTAAACACATTGCTCATGGCTTGAGACTTCATGGCCTTTAAACGACGGATTTCTGTGTCCGACAGATCTCTTTTTTCAGCTCGGGCGTCAGAGTAGGCGTCAAGAATTTGAGCAGAGACTTCTCCCAAATATCGCTGAAGCTCAGACAAGAGTAGCGCGGTTGATGATGAGCTTGGAGTTTCAGGCATGACTTCTTTGGGAACCAGTCCGTATTTGGCAACGAGATATTGAAAGTATTCGTACCAGCCACCATCGCCCAAAGCCTTTTCAACCTTAATCAGCGATCGCAGTTCGACGGGGTCTTTTGTTTCGCTCAGTTTTTTGAAAATGCCGGTCAAAAACCGATTTGATTTCTCAAGCATGTTAAAAAAGTGAAGGTAGGCATATGAAAACTCAAATTGGCTTCCCACTTTACCTTCTGCAATTAATCTTGAGCGTTCAACATTGCAGCCGGCAAAAATCCAGCAGCGGCCGGAGCGCTTTTGATCGGTAACAACCCCGCGTTTGATTTCATGAGTGTATTTATCATTGTGTTGGGTTAGTACGCGTTTACTTGTGGCGACAGCACTGACTCCGAGAGTTTGAGCGGCCTCACGCATTTTTCTAGTACCGGGCTCTTCTTTCGCCAAAGCCCCCTTCTGTTCGCTTATCCACTCTTCGGTGACTTCTTGCTCAAGGTCCGCCAGCAGCGAAGCGCAGGGTTTGGCCGGAGGAAGGTCTTTAGCAAGGCCCGCGGCTGCGAAGCCAAGGCATATCATGAAAAAAAGAGAGGTTCTTAAAACAACATTTCCTGAGTGAATTCCCACTGTTCCCCCATACTAAGACGGCGATCGTCCCAGGGGTCTTTTGCAGGTTTCGGGCCACTAGAGGTCGTATTTTCTTAGAACATTGATCGCGCTCTTAAATCCAATCTTGACGATGCGGCTTAGGATCTCCGGATCCAATGAAAAATGATCAACGAAAAACATTTCATAGTTTTGAGGTTGGGGATGAATGTAAATGAAATCAACGCCCCTCTTATATCCAGATTTTTTGGTCATGATCTCCACCAGTTTTTCGGCGTGCTCTGGAGGAAGTCCATTTTCTTTGAAATAACCCGCAACCGTGCTGATTAGAGTGTTGGCCGTCTCCCGAGCTTGAATGCTCTTGGCAATTTTCTGTTGTACCACTTGATAAAGCGCCTGGTTGATGATGATTGGAATTCCAAACTGGCTGAGACTTCCGACCTCAGGGGTAAAGTGGTAGGGCTGAATGGAATAGCTTGCAATGACCAAGTCGGCACCAACATCAGAGGCCACATGTGTGGATAAGGTGTCTCGAATTTCGCCGTCGAAATAAAAAACGTTTTGCCCTTGAAGATTTTTGATTCCGTACGGACTGAAAACAGGGGGCAAGCTCACGCTGGCGGCAACGGCATCACTAATGGGAACATAATTGATAAACTCTACTTCCGGATCTTTGGACTGAGTTGGAAGAGGGCCAAACACGGCTTTCTTAGAATAATCCAAATTAGTTGCAATAGTGAAAAGCTCTACGCCCAGCTCTAAAAAAGAATTTGTCGGCAAGACGCTTTTTCGCAAATATTGCTCAACGCCTTTAGCGGTGAAGAGACCATCCACCTTCAAGCGATTTTTTAAAAGTGTTTCAAATCCTCCGCTGATGACGCTTTGATTTCCAAAAAAGAATTTATACAAACCTTCGAGCGATGGAGAGTTGATTCGAAACATATCCAAATAGCCCATCGGTCTAAATCGTGTTTTTCGTGGAGGCTTTCGCAGCAAACCCGCCCCCATTTGAAATCCATCGACAACTTCTTCGATGGAGTGACCGGCAGCTAGAGCCGCCGAAATAAATGATCCGGCACTTGAACCCACATAAGTGCGAATGGCCAGAGGGTCGTGAAGATGGGGGCTTTCATCGACTTTTTCTTGGGTCCCGCCCAAAAATTTGAAACCTTTTTCTTGAAGAGCTAGGCAAACGCCCACATGAAAGGCCGCCGCTTTTACACCGCCGCCACTCAATACAAGAGCGACTTTTTTCTTTTTGCTAAGCTTTAACACACCTAGTTCCTCAACTCTGAATCGGCAGATTCTACCAAGGGTTCTAGTCCTGTTCAGGTGAATACTCAATTTTACGTTTACAAATAATTCTCAGATGTTAAGCTGACTATTCGGAGGGTTTTATGGCGGACATTCAATGGCTCGCTTTACTAAATTACTCGGCCAAATACGGCGTAAGCCTTTCAACTTTGCGGCGTCGCATCAAGAATAACTCAATTAGATTTAAGCTGGAGTCGGGTAAGTACTTTATTGCCGACGAAGCAGTGGAAGCTGAGGGGGGAGATCATTCTCAAGGGACCAAATCCCAACAACCCTTAAGTTCGCTTATTTTACCCACAACGTCATCAAGCGTCTCCGAAGGAGCTGTTTTATCAAGCGCTCATCGTTTAGTCGAAGAGCTCAAGGCCGCATACGCTAAAATTCTTCAAGAAAAAGAAGAGCAAATCGGACTCTTAAAAGAAGAGGTCGTGGATTTACGCATGCTCGTTCGTATTTTGGAAGACAAGGCCGGCCTCGGCGCAGAAAAAAAATCGTCGCCCCAGGCAACGGGCGACGATGTGTTCTTTAGTCAATTTCAGACTAAAGATATTTAGGCGGCTCCAGCGACGACGCGAGTTTTTCGCGAGCGTGCGCCACGAGCGCCCAAACCTGATCCCGGATCTCTACCGGTAACTTGAATATGCTTGAGCGGACGCTCAAGGGCAACAGCAAGCACCTCGTTTAAAGATTTCACAGGGATAAAGTTAAGCTTCTTTCTAAACTCTTCAGGAATATCTTCAAGATCCTTGAGATTCTTAAATGGAATCACAACGTCTTTGATTCCCTGTCTCATGGCGGCAAGGGATTTTTCCTTCAAGCCTCCGATTGGAAGAACTTTTCCAAGCAAGGTAAGCTCTCCAGTCATCGCCACATCTTTTCTTACAGGAACCCCAGTGACGAGGCTGATGATAGCCGTTGCTAGAGTGATACCTGCAGAGGGTCCATCTTTTGGAATGGCGCCGGCGGGCAGATGAACGTGGATATCGTTTTCAGCAAAATAGCTTTCGTCAATTCCAAGTTCGGTGGCATGAGATCGTGCAAACGAAAGGGCGGCTGTGGCGGATTCTTTCATCACGTCACCAAGCTGTCCTGTTAAGGTCAGTGCGCCCTTGCCTTTCATTCTGGTTGCTTCGATATACAATATCTCGCCACCAAATTGAGTCCAGGCAAGTCCCGTTGAAACCCCAACTTCGTTTTTCTCCAGATCGTCTTCACGAACATATTTAGGCGGCCCAAGTAGCTTTTCGACGAGCTTCGCATTAACAATAAATTTTTCTTGGCTGCCTTGCGCTACTTCGCGGGCCACTTTGCGGCAAACACTTCCGATTTCACGCTCTAGATTACGTAATCCGGCCTCTCGTGTGTAGCTACCAATGATTTTCTTGAGACCATCTTCTTTAAATTCAATACTTTTTTCGGTAACCCCATTTTCGTCCATTTGCTTTCGAACGAGATATTTTTTGGCAATGATAAGTTTTTCTTCTTCGCTATAACCAGCGAGTTGGATTATTTCCATTCGGTCTCGAAGTGCTTGTGGAATGGTTTCTAAGACGTTGGCAGTTGCCAAAAACATCACGTTGCTGAGGTCAAAGTCGATATTGATATAATGATCTCTGAATGCATGATTTTGCTCGGGATCCAGTACTTCGAGCATAGCTGAAGAGGGATCTCCGCGGAAATCACTGCCGAGTTTATCAATTTCATCAAGAACGAAAATTGGATTATTTGTTTGAGCTTGTTTAAGCCCTTGCACAATGCGACCTGGCATTGCGCCAACATAAGTTCTTCGATGACCACGAATTTCTGCTTCGTCTTTGACGCCACCAAGACTGATTCGAACAAACTCTCGACCCATTGAGCGAGCAATGCTCTTGCCGAGAGAGGTTTTTCCTACTCCTGGGGGACCAACGAAACAAAGAATGGGGCCCTTCATTCGGGACTTAAGTTTGCGAACAGCTAAGAACTCGAGAATGCGGTCTTTGATCTTTTTGAGATCAAAATGATCTTCATCCAAAATAGCCTGGGCTCTCTCGAGATCATAATTGTCTTGAGTGTTTTTGGACCATGGTAAATCTACGAGCCAATCAAGATACGTTCGAACCATGGTGGCTTCCGATGCGTCGGGGTGCATACGCTCCAGTCGATTGAGTTGTTTGACGGCCTCTTTTGAGGCGTGTTCGGGCATATGGGCCGATTCAATTTTTTCACGTAATTCATCTAGTTCTTCAGTTTTTGTATCTTGCTCACCGAGTTCGGACTTGATGGCACGAATTTGCTCGCGCAAAAAATATTCTTTTTGAGAGCGAGTCATTTCATCTTTAGCTTGCGAACGAATGCGCGCTTGCATCGCCAGCAATTCTAGCTCTTTCACCAGAAGATCATTAACGCGCTTCAAGCGTTCTTTATGATCAGCTGTTTCTAAAATAGCTTGAGCCTCTTGAACTTTGAGTCCGAGGTTGCTGGCCACTAAATCTGCCAGGCGACCAGGGTCGGAAACATCATCGAGAACCATTAAAATGTCGGGAGAAAGCATTTTTCCAAGAGAGATTATCTTTTCTAGGTGTTCTTTGACGTTTCGAATCATGGCTTCGACTTCGATTGTGTTGCCGCTCACCGGAACATCATCAATCTTTTTAACCTTCACAACGAAGTTTGGAGCGGTTTGGGAAAAAGATTCGATGCGACCCTTTGCCATGCCTTGAATGAGAATTTTCACGCGGCCATCGGCAAGCTTTCGCATGCGCATGATCATCGCAATTGTTCCCACTTCGTAAATTGATTCAGGCGTGGGGTTCTCCTCGGTGATTTCTTTTTGCGATGATAGAAAGATCAGTCGATTCTTTGACAATGCATCTTCAACCGCTTTTATCGACGGCTCGCGACCGACGAACAACGGAAGAATCATGTACGGAAAAACTACTATGTCCCGCACCGGGAGCATTGGTAGCTGTTCGGGAATCTCAAGTGCTTTGTCGTCAAAATTCATTTTGTTGCCTCCGAGGGAGTGTTGCCTGTTCATGTACTTAATCGGAGGTCAGCGAGATGACCTTTAAGAAAAAGAAAAGCCCAGGTCGTTAGTCGAGTCCTGGGCTTTGCTTTTGGATAGTTTCGATCGAGTGATTTAGTAAGCGAAGATGCGTTCTTTGTGCTCTTGCTCTTCTTTACAAGCAATGCACATTGATGCAACCGGTCGCGCCTCCAAGCGCTTAACCTCGATGGGTTCCTCACAGGAGTCACAAACTCCGTAAGTCCCCTTTTCAATCTTAGATAGGGCGTTCTCGATCTTTTGAATCAAGAGCCGCTCGCGATCTCTAAGACGCAGAGTCAAGCTTTGGTTGATTTCACTGGCTGCTAAATCTGTCTCGTCAGCAAGGTCATCCGGACTATGCTGGGCCTCTTCGGTCAAAAGTTTACGAGAGCTATTAAGCAACTCGGCCTTTTGACTAAGAAGCATCTTTTTAAAGCGTTCCAAATCTTTTGCGCGCATGGCTTCCCCTCCCCAATGCGAACTACTGGAAACAGCTACTAAAGATAAATGCTTGAACTTCTTTCCCCCTGCCTGTTCTGAATTGTTTACACAACGCACAACAGACTTTTTAAGATTTGTAGCTGCGGTCTAGGTATTTGTCACGTAAAAAATACCAGCCGCCACCTTTTTAACCCGGATTTTTATGCGAAGCGTCTATTTCAACGATCCGCCACCGGTATCGGATTTGACTACCGATCCCTTGGTGACGGTTAACGGAATGAGTGATTTTTCAATTTCTTTTCGAGGCGACATTTTCAAAATGCCCGAAGCGCCAGTCGTAGAAACATTGAATAGTTGGTCGCGAATAGCGGCACGAGAAGAAGAAAATCCAGAGGCCTTCATTGCGGATAATAAAGTAACGCCCGCATCGAAGGCTTGAGACTCGATGATGTCGGGTTTGTATCCAAAGGCCCCATGGAACTCATTTGAAAATCGACTAAAGTTTGGGTTTGTTTCAGCGCTTAATATCTCATCAAAAAACAAAGAGTTTTCTACGGCCTTTCCGGCGCGCACAGGTAACTGGGGGGAATTCCACAAATTCGTTCCAAGTAAAACGACATTGTTGATGTCGTTGTAAGCAAGCATGGCCGAAATTTGACCGATAACTTTGGGACTATCGGGAATAAATAAGGCATCAAAATCAACTACCGGCGGAAGAATATCTTTCGGCGGTTTCAGTCGCGCGGATTTGCTTGTTTGCGCTTTTTTCCACTCGTTGAGCCGATAGGCTAATTCTTTGCCGCGGTCTTCCTCATAAAAAGTTCCCGCAAGCCGTTGAATGGCCTCTCGAAAATCCTTTTCATCAGGAGCGTATGTTTGGGCCGCTACGACTTGTCCACCGTTGAGCAATACATAATCCCAAAAGGCGGTGGCATGCTCAGTTCCATAAACGTCATTTGGATATAAAATGGCAAACCGCTTTAACCCGCGCTTTTGAACAGCAAAGTCAGCAAGAGCTCTCATTTGCATGTCAGGGGTGAGGCTTACGCGAAAAATCCATTCGCCAATTTCAGTAAGACCTTGTTTTTGCGAAAGAGTCAGGCACGGAACGCCGAGCTCTTGGGCCTTTTGCGCAGCCACTTGGGCGCTTTTACTTGTGATGTCTCCCACAATTGCGATCACATGATCTTCAGTGACCAGGCGCTCGACAGCTTTTTGCGCAGCCTCTGAGGTTCCCTCCGAATCAATAACGGCTAACTTGATTCCCGAGGAATTTTTTCCAAAAATACCAAAGGCGAGCTGAAGCCCGCGCAAAGCTTTTTGACCCGCCTGAGCATTTTTCCCTGACAAGGGAAGTAATACTCCGACCACGTTTGAGTCCGTAACCTCGCGGGCATCAAGTAAGTTCAAATATTGCTGGCCTCGGCGAGCGTACTCGGTGCCCGTGAATTTGTTAGTTAAAACTGCGAAGTGATTGCGCGCAGGGCCCCAATTTTTAGCAGTATAATTCAAGATCCCCAGTCGGTATCGAATCAACGGTTCAAAAAGGGACAGATCGCTGTCCGTTGCGATTTGTTCGAGCTCCGAAAGACTTAAGTTGGCGCCAATGATCTCACCGGCTCGGTTGATCAGCGCTTGTTTATCTGTGATTTGATCCAAAAATTTTGACGACGCATAAAGGTCTCTGACGGCCTCAAGATTTTGTCCTTGAGCGGCTTTCAGTCGGCCCGATAATTCAAGGATTTGCTGATGGACGGATTTCTCTGTCGTTGCAACGGGCTTAAACTTCAAAATAGTGGTCAAGGCCTCAGATGACCGGCCTGATTGCGCAAGTCCTTGTGCGGCTCGAAGAGTGGACACGTCCGCGAATTCACTTTGAGTGTCCCCATTGACTATATAGAGCCAGTAGGAAATGGCCGTTTTTTGCTCGCCCAGTTCGTGGTGCATTTGCGCCAAATAGTAGGCCGCATTGTCAGAAACGTCAGTTTTCGGATTGGCCTTCAAGAATTCGTAAAGTTTCTTTATGGCCTGGGGGTACTTCTTTTTCTTAAAGAGATTTTCACCCTCTTTATAATCGAAGTACTGAGTTTGTGTTACGGGTTGTGGCTCCTCTTTTTGAGGCTGAGAAGTTGTGGCACATCCAAATAAGACCAACGTCGCGGCAAAAACGAGAATTACGCGGATCATGGGTTCCTTTTAAGTTGCTTGAGTTTCTCCTGGTATTGTTTCTTAAGAGGCGTCTCTTGTCCAAGACTATCGAATTTTTTGAGCACTTCTCGCTGCTCGGCCGTCAATTGGCTTGGAACGTCGACAATAACTCGCACAAATAAATCTCCCGATCCATAACCTCCAAGGCGGGGAAAGCCTTTTCCCTTTATTCGAAAGGTTTTGCCCGTTGGAGTACCGGCGGGAACTTTCAAAGAAACCATTCCGGTTAAAGTGGGGACCGAAACCTCTACTCCAATAGTGGCTTCAGCAAAGCTGATTGGAAATTCACAAAGCACGTCATCTTCTTGTCGCTCAAACAACGGGTGCTGGGCCAACTGTATAACCACATACAAATCGCCGCTGGGACCGCCGGACAATCCTGCGTCGCCTTCTCCCTTAAGCTTGAGTCGCTGGCCTGAGTTAACTCCAGCAGGAACGGTGACCGCAAGCTTAGCTGGAGCCTGAACGGCACGTTCACCACGGCAAGACGGGCAAGGGTTTTTGATCACCGATCCTTCGCCATGACATTGCGGACATGGTCGGGATACTGCAAAAAAACCTTGTTGAAATCTTACTTCTCCGCTTCCGCCGCACTGACCGCAAGCCGTAGGAGCCTCTCCATTTTTAGTGCCCATTCCTTTGCAGGTTTGGCAGGGGCGATGTCTCATAAAGCTAATTTGTTTTTCACATCCGAGAGCGGCTTCTTCAAAAGTGACAGACATGGTGTATCGAAGATCGGCCCCTCGTTGTCTGCGATCGTGGCCTCCACGGCCGCGAGGACCGCCGCCACCAAAAAAGTCACCAAAGACATCATTGAAAATGTCTTGAAACGAGGCCCCCTCGCCAAAGCCACCGAATCCCTGACCCGCTCCGCCCCCAAATCCTTGAGCGCCGGCATGACCAAACTGATCATACATTTGTCGCTTCTTCGGGTCGCTTAGTACCTCGTAGGCTTCAGAGAGTTCTTTGAATTTCTCTTCGGCCTCTTTGTTGTTGGGATTCTTGTCTGGGTGAAACTTAAGTGCAAGTTTGCGATAAGCTTTTTTGAGCTCATCGGCATTTGCCGTTCGTGTGACGCCAAGAATTTCGTAGTAATCACGCTTGGCCATAAATTAATTTCCGTTCTTTCCGCCATCTTGAGAAATTGTGTTTACCACGACCTGAGCAGGTCTGATCACTCGACCGTGAAGCTTGTAAGCTTTCTTAAACACTTGGGTGACCACATTTGGAGGCACGGCCGGGTTGCTCTCAGAAGTTAACGCTTCGTGAATCATGGGGTCAAATATTTGTCCCTTAGGGTCGACTTCTTCTACACCAAATTTTTCTAAAACTTTTCTAAACTCACCCGAGATGAGAGACAGCCCTTCTTTAAAAGTTTCAATGCTCTCGGTCGTTAAAGGTGTTTGACGGGCGCGCTCCAAATTGTCCAATACGGCTATGAATTCACGGAGCACGGGTTCAGACCCGTACTTCATTAAATCCGAGCGTTCTTTTATTGTTTGTTTTCGGAAATTATCAAAATCCGCTCTTAGGTAGAGGTATTGTTTTTTATGCTCTTCAATTTGTAACTTGAGGCTTTCGAGCTCGTCAGGCGCGGGTGTACCGTTACCATTGTTATTTGGAGTGTCGTTCGAATTTTCCATAGGACCTCTTAAGTTAGCAATATGAGGAGGCTTTTCAATTTGTCAACGAATGAGCCTTAAAAAGCAAACTCCACAAACACTTGATTTGATATCAGAATTCCTTGTCGAGTCAACCGCAGGTCCTCTCCTTCAAGGGTAACCAAGCCCTGATTTTGAAGGCGTTTAATGGCTTGCTGCTGCGCTGAATCCAGGGGGCCTCCAAAGGTTCGAGCAAATTCCCTAAGATTTAGACCTTGGGATGTGCGCAATGAGGTATGGCAAAAGTCCGTTTTGGCCTGATTAAGTGTTAACAACTCCCCTTGGGTTTCAGAAACCTTCAATGGATCAAAATCTTCTTTGATTTGTTCAAAATATTCAGAAAGCGAACGGGAGTTCCAGAATCGGACCCCCCATGAGCCTTTTTTAAGGTAAGAGTGAGACGACAATCCAACACCCCAGTACTCTTGATTTTGCCAATACAAAAGATTATGCCGGCTTTCAAAACCCCTGATCGCGTAATTGCTGATTTCATATCTATAAAAATCACGCTTCGACAGTTCTTCATCGATCAAGTCGAACATTTGGGCCTGCTCTTCGTCAGGCGCGCGCCCCGTATTCATGGGGTGCCCTGTGGGCACCGTGAGGCAGTAGGGGCTTGCGTGTTTGGGGTTGTAGTCGTCAAGAATATTCAAATCGGAGGCGAGGTCACCGAGCGTTTGGGTTGGAAGTCCAAACAAAATATCCACCGAGTAGTTGAGCTTTCGAGACTCCAAAAGTTTAAGAGTTTCATGGGTATCCTGGGCAGAATGCTTGCGATGACAAAGCTTTAAGAGCCGATCATTAAAGGTTTGAACGCCTACGGAAAATCGATTGAACCCCGCTTCCGTGAAAGCCTCGATTTTTGTTTCATCTAAGGTGGCGGGATTTATCTCCAGGGTCACTTCGGTCTGACTATTCCAGGTAAACCCGTTTATCGAAAACTCTGCGAGAATATCACCCAATAGGCTTGGGTGCAGCAAAGAGGGGGTGCCGCCTCCAAAGTAAATCGTATCAACCGCGCGGGGGCCAACGGCAGTTCCCCGATTGCGAATCTCGTTTTTTAGATGATTGATATAGAGGTTTGGGGATAAGATTTGGCTAGCTTCAAATGTTGCAAAATCGCAGTAAGTGCAACGCTGAAGACAGTACGGAATGTGAACATATATTCCAAAAGCCATCGATATTCCCTTCTTGGAGGTATAACAAACAGATGCTTTCCCATTATAGCCTAAAGAATAAGTTGAAAATTTTACTGGTAGAGTCGCGCAAAGCGCCGGTGGTTTCGATCCAGGTCTGGGTGAAAAATGGAAGTGCTGACGAAACAAAAGGCATTGAAGGCATCAGTCACTTCATCGAGCACCTCGTCTTTAAGGGAACTGAATCGTTTGGCGTCGGAGAGGTGGCCCGCACAATCGAAGGTGCCGGTGGAGAGCTTAACGCCTATACGACTTTTGATTACACGGTATTTCACGTCACGATGTCTAAAGAAGATTCTAAGACAGGACTTCATGCATTGTATGAAATGGTGGCCAAGCCCAAATTTGACGCCGAAGAAGTAGATAAAGAAAGGGAAGTGGTCATTGAAGAAATCAAGCGCTCCCTTGATAACCCCTATCAGGTTTCATCGCAGAAACTATTTTCGACAGTCTTTCAAAAACATCCCTACGGCATTCCGATCATTGGATTTGATAAAAACATCCGCAAGGTGAATGTCAAAACTCTGCGTACTTTTCATCAAAAGCGTTATTCAACGGACAACATGACCGTTGTCGTCGTGGGCGACTTTAATCGAAAAGAAATTGACCGCCAAATTACGCAGACCTTTGGGACGCTTTCGGCCTCGAGAGTTACGGCCGCGAAAAGAAAAACTGAACCAAAACAATCTAAGCCTCGCATCCTGTATGAGTTAACTAAGTTTAAAGAGGCCTCGATTAACTTTGCCTTTAGAGCGCCGTCGATCAGTAGCCAAGATGTGGCGACGCTTGATGTGATGTGCATGATTATTGGTCAAGGAGACAGCTCTCGACTTGTGCGGCGATTGCGCTTAGAGGCTCCACTGGTTAACAGCGTGGGTGCTGGCCAATACAACCCGAAAGATCCGGGGTTACTCAGCGTCACTTGTCACTTGAATGTAGAAAACATCTCTAAGGTCGCAGAAACCGTTGCGCAAGAATTGTCTGCCATATGTCGAGGAGACATCTTGGCGCAAGAAATTGAGCGCGCGAAGTTGAATATTGAAGCTGATGAGGTGTTTTCGCTTGAAACAGTAGATGGTCTGGCAAGAAAGGTTGGCTTTTCTCAGTTGATGACTCGGTCTCCGGACTATATTGAAAAATACTTAGACCTATTACGTAAGGTCGATGTGAAAAGCGTCACAAAAGTTGCAAGAAAATATTTGGACCCAAAACTTTCGACAATTTGCTTGTGCATTCATAAAGAGGATGCAGGCGTCTATACAAAGAAAAAATTTGCAGATGACTGCCGCCAGCTCACCACAGCATTAAAGACGGCGATCAAGGCTAAAGTGTCGCCATCTCAGAAAGTAAAATCAGAAAAGCACTTACATATTGCTTTGAAAACCTCCGGTCGCACGCATCCGATTGTGAAGCATAGGTTGTCGAACGGTGGGCTGCTTATTTTGAAAAAAAATCCTGAGATTCCAATTATCCACGGAAAAATAGGATTTCTTGGAGGCTTGCGAAAAGAAACGTCAGCTAATTTGGGCGTGACAACGCTTTTGTCCAACGTTTGGACGTCAGGCACTCAAGGTTACTCAGAGCGCGAAATCGCCGAAGTTATTGAAGGTTGCGCCGGGAGTATTTCAGCGTTTGGAGGGCGAAACAGCATCGGCATTAATATTGAGATGCTCAAAACTCATCAGAAGGAAGCTTGGGATATTTTCGAAAAAGTTGTGACGGAACCAACCTTTCCTAGTGAAGCTGTTGCGCGAGAGGCAAGTCTCCAAATTGAAGCCATTAAAACTCGACACGATCACCCCAGTTCAGTGGCCACCCAATTGTTTTTAGAAGCGATGTTTCAATCGCATCCTTATGCACGAGATGTCATGGGTAAAGAGCTCTCAGTGTCTCGAATCGATCGCGACACCGTGAAGGATCACTATAGAGGAACGGCACTTTCGGGTAATGCGGTTGCCGTTGTCACCGGAGATTTCGATCAAAATAAAGTGATCGATCGCTTTGAGCGTTTGACCTCAAGTTTAGAAAAGGGACCTAAATATCTAGAAGTGTTTCCGCTGGGAAGCCTGACTGAAGATCAAACGGTTTTTGAAAAGTCAGAAAAAGAGCAAAGTCACATCATCATTGGTGTGCGCGGGCTTACTTTTTCGGACCCGGATCGCTATTGCCTCACGGTGCTTCAAGGAATCTTGGCGGGTCAAGGTGGCAGGTTATTTCTAGAGTTAAGAGACAAGGCATCGCTTGCTTATACAGTAAGCCCGGTCAGCATGCTGGGAGTGGAGACCGGGTATTTTGGGGTATACATTGGATGTTCCCCGGATAATGGCAAAAAGGCCGTTTCAATGATTAATGAAGAGCTCGAAAAAATTGCTCGAACATCACCAACCGAAGAAGAGGTTGAGAGAGCTAAGCGATACTTGATCGGGCGAAATCATATTGATTTGCAAAGAAATGGCTCCCAAGCATCAGCGATACTTTTTGACGAACTGTATGGAATCGACTGTGAAGAAGCCTTTAGGTTTTCTGAACATTTGAAGCCCATTAAAGCCCATCATGTGAGGGATTTGGCCCATAGGCTCTTTTCTCAAAAAAGGGTATCCGTAGCCGTCGGTCCTGAGGCTCCCTGGTAAAAAGTCTAGTTAAAACAGCAATTTAGCTAATGCTTTCGGCGAGTCCTGCCGAATAGTATAATAGATAATAGGGTAGTTTTTGGGGGGTATAGAAGTTGGGTAAGCCCAAAATCGATTTGGTTCTAGAGCCAGCCGAATTCTTTATGAAGCAGGTCACAAGCGCCATGGCCCGTCAGAACCTCAATGCGTCAAAAACGGCTGAGTTCTATTTGGTAGAGCTATTAAACCGTTTTATCCACTCTTCAAATCTTTATTCCGAAAACGGTGGGGAGCAGGAGCCCCTAGCAATCATGTTTTTGAAATCCCAGTCTAAGGATGTTGAGGGGGGTGAAAAGGTCAGGCTTTTGAAAAGAACCGGCGACATTTCGTTATACATCAGCGGATTTTTTGCAGACTCACTAAATCGCAAAGTGGTTGATCTCGATTATTACAGATCAATGGGCGCCATTGCCTATCGCACTCTTTCGGGTGCTATCAGAGAAGACTGCTTTCAGGAGCTCTATACGGAGCTTCACAACAAATTCTCTGCGTTTGCCGATGTGCTCACAGAGATTAGCCAGGATATTTTTTCCAAAGATAATCAAAATTTATTGCGTCTTTACGAAGTCTATGCTCGAACTGGCAGCGAAGTTATTCGCAAACAGCTTGTCGAGCGCGGACTGGTGGCTCCGGCCGTTACGTCGCCCTCTGGCAAGCTTAAAAACTGAAGAGGATTAATTCATTGTTTAACCTCGGATTCAGCGAAGTGCTGATTTTGGCGGCAATTGCGCTAATTTTCATCGGTCCAAAAGAGCTTCCTCAGATTGCGAAGGTAATTGGAAGAATGCTTGGTGAATTTCGCCGAGCGCTTTCTGACGTGAGTCAATCAATGGACCAGCAGGTTCAAACTCCACCCAAATTAAAGGAACAAGGCACACAATCAAATGGTGATGACACAGCAAAATCCTGACCCTCACGATTCGGCAGTGATGTCGATTACCGAGCACTTGGGAGAGTTGCGCACGCGACTTATTAATGTCGCATGGATTTTAGTTCTTGGTTTTTTAGCGGCGTATTTTTTCAGTGAAAGGATCTTTGACTTCATTCGTGGCCCAATTGTTCCCTATTTGCCAGCAGGCACCACCGGCCTTTATTTTACTTCTCCTATTGAAAAGTTTATGGCTCATGTAAAAGTAAGTTTTCTCGGAGGTTGTATTATAACCTCACCTCTATGGCTCTATCAGGTGTGGGCATTTATAGCCCCCGGGCTTTACAGAAAAGAGCGTTCTTTTGCCACCGGATTCATGTTTTCAGGAGTTACCCTTTTTGTTGGAGGATGTGCGTTCGCTTATTATTTAGTATTGCCTCTTGCATTCAAATTTCTCTTAGGGTTCGGTGGGACGACGGACGCTCCGATGATCACCATTGGGGAATATTTAGATTTTATTATCAAATTTTTTCTAGCCTTTGGATTCTCTTTTGAGATGCCCGTTGTAATTGTCTTTCTCGGACTCATGGGGCTTGTGACTTCTGAGCAATTGAGAAAAGGAAGAAGGTGGGCCGTTGTCATTATTGCCTTAGTGTCGGCCGTCGTAACACCTCCCGACGCCGTGAGTATGTTGGCGCTCATGATCCCGCTCGTCGGGTTATATGAAGTGAGCATTGTTCTTGTTAGAATTTTCGCAGGAAAAGCTCAAACCCACAGCGGCTAGAAATTAATCAAATAAAGAGCAGTAAGATTTAATTTGCTTTCTTAGGTTCAAAATCTTGTCGTCCGTACTTGGCATCTCAGACAGAGCATACTGATAATACCGGACTTTCATGAGAGAATCTTTGATGCGACAACTTTTACAAAATCGGTCTTGGATGCCTTTGAACACTTCGGGAAGCTCTATTTCGGGCGGATTAAAAGTCTTTCCCAAATGTTCAACGAGCCTTGATTCTAAATAGACCAGTGCCGATTGAAATCTCTGACAAACCCGTTGAGAGAGACCCTTTGGAGGAGCTTCGTTAACCCGAATCTTCGCTACGAATCCGAAATGGTCGGACAAGTAGAGTTTTCTTCCAGATTTGGAATCAAAGGGCTCAGCAAAATCCAAATTAAACTGTGAAAGCTTCAGTCGCGGCGAAACATGAATGTAATCCAATTGCCCCCCATTAATGTGTGAGGGGCGATAAATATTTGGGCAAGCTGTGCAAATGGGCGAGCCCACGTCTTCAATTTGAATTCCTTCGAGTGAACTCAGGGTCTTCCAAAAATGGTAATCGTGATGGGTTAGTCGACTGTTAAAATCGCCGGCGACGATAAAAGCATCACTCGTCCGACGCTCAATGACCGTTTGCATGACTTCAAAATACTGCATCATGCGTTCTGGGGTGTACTTGTCTTCTACGGTATCCGAGGGCGTATCACTGTGCCGAGCAACGGCGTGGGTATTGATGAAATTAATGAGCAGGCCGTGGGCATTGACTTCAGTCAAACTTGCGCCTTTGCCTGCGAAAATTTCCCCTTCCCAAATGCGGCGAATGGAGCCGTTCATGGTAAAGGGTTGAAAGTAAACTGGCCTGATTGGAAATTTTGACAAGTCGTATAGGCCGGATCCCACCGTTCTTGGCCAATGAAAATAGTGATAGTACGGAAGCCCTGAGTTGACTTGAATCAGCTGTCGAGCACTTTCGGTCCAAGCTTCTTGCAGTAATACGTGATCCAACTGTCGATCTCGTATGGTGGTCCCAATTCGCGGCATGCGCTCTGAAGTGAATTTGCTGACATATTTAAGAGCCCAAACGTTAAGGGATCCAACGCGAAGCTCCCAGCGAGACCAGTCTTGCTGAGTTGTCGCCTCGACCGGCGAGCCAGTCGTCAATTGGGGCAACAAACAAATAATGACAGTAAATACTTTAAATCGTGATTTTTTCGCGGTAAGTACCAAATTCTTGGCGAAGCGCATGGCTAATTTCCCCCAAAGTAACTCCATCTGTGACGGCGGTGATGAACAAAGGAATCAAACAAACTTCTTGCTTGGCACCATTTCGAATTTTTTCCAAATGAGACTTCACGAGTTCAGGCTTTCGCTTTTTCTTAAACGCTTTAAGGCGGGTGATCTGTTTCTTTTCTAGGTCTGGCTTAATTTTCAATACGTCCGGTTTGAAATCCCGAGAGTCCTTGTGAATGTTTATTCCAACGATGAGCTCTTCTCCGGACTGCACCTTTAACTGATAGTCGTAAGCCGAGTTTTGAATTTCTTTTTGGATGTAACCAGTTTCGATACATCTAATGACCCCGCCCAGATCATCGATTCGTTTTAGGTAAGCGAGGGCCTCCGTCTCAATTTTGTTTGTCAGGTGTTCTACGTAATAACTGCCGCCAAGGGGATCAACCACATCAGCAACCCCGGTTTCGGAAGCGATGATCTGTTGGGTTCTCAGTGCTAGTGTCGCGGCCGCTTCTGTTGGAAGGCCTAACGCCTCATCTTTTGAGTTTGTGTGCAATGATTGGGTTCCGCCAAGCACGGCCGAAAGGGCCTGCATTGTAACCCGCACCACATTGTTTTCTGGTTGCTGGGCCGTAAGGGTGACGCCGGCTGTTTGAGTGTGAAATCGAAGAAGGAGACTCTTTTGACTTTTTGCCCCAAAACGCTCTTTCATAAGATGGGCCCAAATGCGTCGCGCCGCTCGAAATTTGGCGACTTCTTCAAAAAAGTTGTTGTGCACATTAAAGAAGAAACTAAGTCGTGAAGCGAAATCATCAATTTGAAGTCCTGATTTGAGTGCGCTTTCAACGTAAGTCACTCCGTTTGCCAAAGTAAAAGCAAGTTCCTGGGCGGCTGTTGAGCCGGCTTCTCGAATGTGGTAGCCGGAAATACTAACCGTGTTCCACTGTGGGACATTCTCAGAGCAATATTTAAAAATGTCGGTGACAAGCCTCATCGAGGGTTTTGGCGGATAAATATACGTGCCTCGAGCAATGTACTCTTTCAAGATATCATTTTGCACAGTTCCTCGAAGTGCGCTTTCGGAGATACCTCGCTTTCGGGCCACGGCAATATAAAGAGCTAGAAGGATTCCCGCCGTTGCATTGATGGTCATACTTGTTGAGACCGTTTCAAGGGGGAGCTCGTCTAGTAAAGTCTCCATGTCTTGAAGCGAAGAAATGGCGACGCCAACTTTTCCCACTTCTCCCCGGGCCATCAAATCGTCGGAGTCGTAACCCATTTGAGTAGGCAAATCAAAAGCGACGCTGAGCCCAGTCTGGCCCTTATCAAGCAGTAGCCGATAGCGCTTATTACTCTCTGCGGCTGTTCCAAAACCGGCATATTGTCTCATGGTCCAAAGGCGACCGCGGTACATGTCTTTTTGAATGCCACGAGTGTACGGAAATTCACCCGGGGCGCCTAGTTTTTCGGAATAATGTTCAGGTGCGACGCCGCTTTCAGGGCCGAAGCAAAGGTCAGTCGGCTTCAAAGGTGACAAGAACCGCTCCTGTATCGACGGAGTTTCCCTCCGACACATGTACGTTTTTGATCACGCAATCGTGAGTGGCCTTCATTTCGTTTTCCATCTTCATGGCTTCCATGATCAGAAGAGGCCCGCCAGTCGCCACTCTTTGGCCAGGCTTTACGAAGACTTTTGCAATCTTCCCAGGCATTCCGGCTTTGAGCTGATCGGAACTTCCGAGTCCGCCAGCACCTTTCAGTGATTCGTGCAAAAGGCTTTCATCATTATGAATAGTGATTTGACGGTAGCTGTTTCCGGTATAAATCGTGTAGCCACCTTTGATAGGAACCAAATCAAGCATGTATGATTTTCCAGTGAAGAGAAACGAGATAGCGTCGTCAAATTTGGTGTAGTCGGTTTTTGAAATCTGAATCTCTTCTTGGGCGTCGGATCCTTGTTGAATCTTTAAGACCCAGTGAGATTTTGTTTCTTTCACTTCGATTTTGTATTTCTTCTTCTTTATTTCCGCTTCGAAATACATGGCTACCTCAAAGAAAGTCGGCGCCCAAGGCGCTTCCAGTTACTGACCAGATTTAGATCCCAGACGCCCTGACTCTTTTGTTCATTGTAGGCTTCTATGGCCGCGGTAATCAAAAAGACCCGGTCATCGATGGAGGTGAAGAGTTTGTCGAATCCATCAAAGTCTTTTTCAATGAAGTGAGTTGAGAAATCACCTTTCAAAAACTTATCGTGCTGCAAAATTCTCTTATGAAGAGGAATATTAGTTTTAATTCCCGTTAGAATAAACTCGTCAAGGGCCCGCTGGCAGCGATCAATGGCTTCGCGTCGATCCGAACCCCAGGTGCTTAGTTTTGCAATCATGGGGTCGTAATGCATTGGCACTTCATAACCCGGATAAACGTAACTATCGATACGAGTAAAAGGACCTTGCGGATGACGGCATCTGACGATTTTGCCAGGGCTTGGCATAAATGTAATCGGGTCTTCAGCATAAATTCTTGCTTCAATAGCCCAACCGTTTTGTTTGAGTTGATTCTGCGAAAAAGAAAGTCTTTCGCCTGCAGCAACCAAGATTTGTTCTTGAACCAGGTCAACGCCAGTCACAAGCTCCGTTACGGGGTGCTCTACTTGAAGCCGAGTATTCATTTCCAAAAAGTAGAAGTCTTTGGTGTCGATATCGTAAATGAACTCGACGGTTCCGGCCCCTTGATACGAGACGCTCTTGGCCGCCTTAACGGCAATCTCGCCCATCGCCATACGTGTTTCATTCGAGAGGGCGGGCGAGGGAGCTTCTTCAATAATCTTTTGATGACGTCGTTGGATTGAGCATTCGCGTTCAAAAAGATGAGTGACATTTCCATGACCGTCACCAAACACCTGAATTTCTATGTGTTTGGGGTTAGTCACATATTTTTCCACATAAACTTTGTCGTCACCGAAATAGCTTAAAGCCTCAGAGCGTGCCGCGCGAATAGCGCTTTCAAGGTCAGCTTCTGATTTTACAAGACGCATCCCCTTTCCTCCGCCGCCAGCCGAGGCTTTAATTATAACGGGGAAGCCAACTTTTTTGATAAGGGCACGAATCTCGTCAGGAGATGAAACCGGGCCGTCACTTCCTGGAACACAAGGTACGCCCGCTTTTTTCATTAAGTCGCGGGCGGCCAACTTATCCCCCATGCTTGCAATGGCATGCACAGAGGGACCGATAAAAGTAATTCCGGCTTTCTGGCAAGCTTCGGCGAAGTCTTCGTTTTCAGATAAAAATCCATACCCCGGGTGAATGGCATCAGCCCCAGATTTTTTCGCCACTTCAATAATCTTATGCAGATTAAGATAACTCTCGCGACTCGCGGCCGGACCGATGCAATAGGCTTCATCGGCGAGTAAAACGTGGAGACTGTTTCTGTCAGCCTCGCTGAACACCGCAACTGAAGGCACGCCTAGTTCTTTGCAGGCGCGATGGACACGAATGGCAATTTCGCCTCGATTTGCGATTAAAATTTTCTTGAAGAGCTTCATCTTCTTCATCCTTATAACGGGATATTGCCGTGTTTTCGTGGAGGGTTGGTATCACGTTTATTTTTTAACATTTCCAATGCGTCGATAATGCGACGACGAGTTTGAATCGGTTCGATCACCTCGTCAATGTAGCCGAGCTCGGCCGCTTTGTAGGGATTTGCAAATGTTGTACGGTAATCTTCGGTGAGTCGATCTTTGACCGCCGTATCGGCGCCGGCTTTGGCAATTTGCTCTCTAAAGATAATATTAACCGCACCGTCTGGTCCCATGACCGCAATTTCTGCAGTGGGGTACGCAAGGTTGACGTCGCCTCTTAAGTGCTTCGACGACATAACGTCGTAAGCGCCCCCATAAGCTTTTCTGGTGATGATCGTTATTTTTGGAACAGTCGCCTCAGCGTAAGCGTAAAGCAGTTTTGCTCCATGACGAATGACACCATTGTACTCTTGCTCGGTTCCGGGCAAAAATCCTGGTACGTCGACAAGGGTAACGATAGGAATATTGAAGGCATCACAAAATCTAACGAATCGCGCCGCTTTGACTGAAGCTTTAATATCTAAGCAGCCGGCCAAATTCATGGGCTGGTTAGCCACAATGCCCACACTGCGGCCGTTGAAGCGAGAAAAACCAATTAAGATATTCGGAGCATAGTGTTGCTGAACTTCTAAGAAATAGCCTTCGTCGACAATCATTTTGATCAGTTCTTTCATGTCGTAGGGCTTTTTTGAGCTGTCCGGAACAATCGTGTTAATGCGTTCGTCTATACGCTCAACAACATCTTTCGGCGGCAGCACTGGCGGATCGTCAATATTGTTGGACGGCAAGAAATTTAAAAGTTCACGAATCATTAATAGGCAGTGCTTGTCGTCTTCACAGGCAAAATGCGCAACACCAGATTTTGCCGAGTGAGTGAGAGCTCCGCCAAGATCTTTCTTTGTGACTTCTTCGTGGGTGACGGCCTTAATAACATCGGGGCCCGTGACAAACATGTAACTGGTGTCTTTAACCATGAAGATAAAATCAGTGATTGCGGGGCTATAAACCGCTCCACCTGCGCAAGGCCCAAGTATGGCAGAAATTTGGGGAATGACTCCCGAGGCGAGGGTGTTTCTTAAAAAAATGTCGGCGTAACCACCCAAGCTTTCAACACCCTCTTGAATGCGAGCGCCCCCCGAATCGTTCAAGCCAATGACGGGAGCCCCATTTTTAATGGCCATTTGTTGAATTTTTGTAATCTTCTTTGAGTTGGTGGCGCTGAGACTTCCGCCAAATACCGTAAAGTCTTGGCTGTAAACATAGACGAGTTTTCCGTTAATGCGGCCGTACCCGGTGATGACTCCGTCGCCAGGAATTTTTTTATTAGCCATTCCAAAATCGTTACAGCGATGAGTAACAAAACGATCAAATTCGACAAATGACCCTGGATCCAACAAGACCTCAAGCCGTTCGCGAGCGGTCAGTCGTCCACTTTCTTTGTGCTTCGCTAAACGTTCTTTACCACCACCTTGAAGGGCTGCCTCGTTGCGAGACTCTAGATCTCTAATTCGTTCTTCCGTTGTCATTTCTGGCATAACAATCTACCTCTTTTACGGATACATGCGGCCATAAAGGCGTGGAAATGGGGCTGTCTCTCGGACGTGGGGCAATCCGCAAATCCAAGCAACCGTTCTTTCAACGCCCAAGCCAAATCCTGAGTGTGGGAAGGTTCCATATTTTCGTAAATCTAAATACCAAGAAAAATCCTGTTCGCGTAATCCATGCTCATGAATGCGGCTAAAGAGTTTTTCCAAATCGTCTTCGCGTTGACCGCCTCCAATGATTTCCCCATAACCTTCGGTAGCCAAGAGATCGCAACTTAAACTCGAAACTTCATCCGAAGGATCGCGCTTCATGTAAAACGCCTTTACGGCCGCTGGGTAGTGGTGAACAAATACAGGACGATCAAATTTCGAAGAAACAATCGTCTCGTCGGTTCCGCCGAAGTCATCTCCCTTTTTGAATTCAGGATTTTCTTTTAAAATCAACTCTGCCGCCTCGTTGTAGTGCAAGCGTGGGAATGGGGCCTGAATTTTTTCAAGCGCGGCCGTGTTCCGCTCAAGGACACGAAGTTCCTCGGCGCGATTTTTAAGGACCCGCTGGACGATGTATTCGACAAATTGTTCGGCGAGTTCCATGTTTTCGTACAGATCAGCAAATGCTACTTCTGGCTCGACCATCCAAAACTCGATCAGATGTCGGCGCGTTTTTGATTTTTCAGCGCGAAACGTCGGACCAAAACAATAAACTTTACCAAAAGCGGCTGCGCCGGCCTCGTTGTAGAGCTGTCCGCTCTGACTTAAGTAAGCTTTTTCGTCGAAGTAATTTGTCTGAAAAAGTGTCGAAGTTCCTTCACAGGCACTGGGCGTAAAAATCGGAGCGTCAACAAGTGTGAATCCGCGCCCATCGAAAAAATCTCGGATCGATTTTATTATTTCGTGACGTACGCGAAGTGCTGCGTGCTGTCTGGAGGACCGCAACCAAAGATGACGATGATTCATTAAAAAATCCGTGCCGTGCTCTTTGGGGCTAATGGGGTACTCAGCCGCGATGGAATGAATGGTCAGATTCTTTGCGCTGAGTTCGTAGCCTCCGGGGCTTCTCTTTTCTTCTTTGACCGTTCCGGTGACGTAAACGCAAGATTCTTGAGTGAGCTTTTCAAAGGCCTCAAACGACTCCGGGTTACAATCGCCTTTAAAATAAACGCACTGACAAACTCCAGTGCCGTCTCGAAGAAGTAAGAACTTAATTTTGCCGCTTGAGCGGGTGTTATACACCCAACCTCGAAGCTCAACTGTTTGCCCAACATGTTGGGAAAGATCTGAAATATAGACTCGATTCATAAACACCCTGGGTAACATGACCGGGGAGTTCAACTCAAACGAGAAATCGACTATAATGCTAAGCGTTATTGCTAATTTCCGAGAAGGATCTGGGCAGACTGCAAGGCGTTAATCTTTCCTTGGGTGCGGACGCCAAAACCACCCGTGCTGACGCCGGCGTTGATGAGGTTTACCACATCGACGGCGCTCATGAGTGGGCGGGCGCTTAACAGCACGGCGGCCAGTCCCGAAACAAATGGAGTGGACATGCTTGTCCCTCGAAGCCCACACATTTGCCCTTGGGGTTGAGTGGGTGATTGCGGGGGGACCGTGCTTAAAATCGCGTCACCTGGAGCGGAGACATCAACATACTGACCGTAATTTGAAAATGACGAAAGCGTTTGACCAATGCCATGTGCGCCGACAGTTAGTTTTCCGCCAAATCTATAAACTGCAGGCCATTCAGGCATCTTGGCTAGATCGTGACCTGAATTGCCGGAGGCGTTGACGAACACGACGCCCAGACTTGTGAGTGAGGCGATCGAATCCTCTAAGATTTGGCTGCAAAGATCTCCACCCCAGCTGGCATTGATGACACGGGCGCCATATTTTTGGGCATATTCCATGGCCACAATCGCATCTCCAACAGAGCCCTTTCCATCGGAGTCGATAAACTTTAACACCATAATTTTTGACTTAGGCGCGATACCCGTAAAGCCGAGGGGCCCAGACTGTCCGGCGACAATTCCAGAGACATGGGTGCCGTGGGTTGAAGAAGAAGAAACATCCGGAGTCATGTTAGAAAAATTGAACCCTTTGTAGTCGTCGACGTAGCCGTTGCGATCGTCATCAACGGCGTTGTTCGGGATCTCGTCCGGGTTAGTCCAGATTTGTGATGATAAAAGTGGGTGATTGGTATCAGCTCCTGAATCCACAACAGCGACGGTGACCGCTTCACCTTTTTTGCCTAATAAACTCCAGGCGTCTTGAATTTTAACATCACCCGGGCCCCACGCCGTTGGTAGCCGTACGGTGTCGCACCCGTCAGCGTGAGGAAAAACATCTTCTGGTGCTACATTGAATTCGTGCTCGGCTTTTCTGATTTGATCGCTATATTTTTTCAACACATCGTTTTCTAAAATCTGTTTTTCAACTTGAGAAAAGCGGGTGACTCGACTGTCGGGGGAAAGTTTTAGAGATTCAAATTCTTTAGGAACGGCACCTGCCCATTGAACAAGAAAGCGATTGGGCAAAACCTGCTCCGCGCACATGGGACCAACTGACGAGACAGAGCCGCGATTGCCCGTTGAGCACGCGGCGAGACTCAGACTAAGCAAAGAACTTAAGAGTAAAGAATTGCGAAGAGTTGCGTCCATGCAACCGGCCCCCCGTTACCGCACCATAAAATGCGGACCCCTGATTCTTTATGTTAACACTGAATAGGCTAAGTCGGGTTAGGTGGGGGCAAAAGATTATGAACGAGCTAGACCTTTGTCTAAAAAAGACTTGTCATAAGTCCAGGTCAGCAATTCACTTAAGTGAAGTTTTTCAACACGCTTCAAAGTATTGTTTGCGGTGTAAATAACAAGGTCTTTTGAAAATTCGGCCATTACCTGAAGACACATTCCGCAAGGAGCGCAAGGACGTCCTGTGCTATTGACGATGTACACGGCGCGAAGAGTTCTTTCTCCGTGGGAGATGGCCTGAGTGATGGCGGTTCGTTCTGCACAAATGGTAGAGCCGTAGCTCGCATTTTCCACGTTGCAACCGCCATAAATTTTTCCGGAGCCGCCGATAACGACCGAACCCACCTTAAACTTGCTATAGGGAGCATAAGCATTTTTAGAAAGACGCTTAGCGTTTCGCAGGTGCTTTATCGAGGTGGGCATTTATTTCTCCAATGAGTTGAGTGACAAGATGCTTAAACTTCTGTTCAACAAACTTAGCTGTCGTGGTGACCTCGTTATGACTTAGTTTTCCACTTGAAAGTCCCGCCGCCAAATTGGTTATGCAGCTGACGCCGCAAACTCGAACGCCCAAATGGTTCGCCGCGATCACCTCGGGAACGGTACTCATTCCAACCGCATCTCCGCCAATACTTTGCAAATAACGAACCTCGGCTGGTGTTTCGTATGTTGGTCCTGGAAGCCCCACGTAAACGCCCTGCCAAACATTTAATTTGTTTCCTTTGGCACAAGAGGAAATGAGGTTTGCAAGAGAACGATCATAGGCCTCGGTCATATCCGGAAATCGCGGTCCAAGTTGCTCTAGGTTTTTACCTTTAAGAGGGTTGTCGCCCATCAGATTAATGTGGTCGGTGATAACCATGAAGTCACCCGGAGTCATTTTTTTATTCAATCCGCCCGCTGCGTTGGTGACGAGAAGAACTTGGATCCCCAGCATTGCAAGTGTTCGCGTTGGAAAAACGACCTCCTGAGCATTGTATCCTTCATAAAGGTGAAGTCGCCCTTGAAGTGCAGCAACGGGCACATCTCCAATTTTCCCTAGGATTAGACGTCCCGTATGCCCCTCAACTGAAGTTGTTTTAAAATGTGGAATTTGCGAGTACTCGCAACTCCATTCAGGAACAATAGAGTCGACGAAGTTGCCTAAACCGCTTCCCAGTATCATGCCGACGCGAGGCTTAAGAGAGCAGTGGGACCTGATGAACTGTGTTGTATCTGAGAGCTTTTGTACTAAATCCGTCATTTCGTGGCCTTTTATTTCATCACAGTATGCAAAAGTTTTTGTCTTGGACCTTTGAGAGGACCAATTAAAATCGCCTCATTAAGGTAATTCAGAGCCTGATTGTATTGGGCCGATTCTACCCGGAGATTGTGGTGAATCTCAACCAAAGGTTCACCCTTCTTCACTTTATCATTGTACTTTTTTAACAAAACAAGTCCCGCCGAAGGGTCAATGACATCACTTGTTTTGCGTCTGCCGGCCCCAAGGGAGAGGCTCGCCAGTCCCAAACTTTCGACTTCAAAGTGATTGAGAAATCCAGATTTTGGAGAATTAAAAATTTCCTTAAATTGCGATTTGGGCAGATTTAAGCTTCCGCCCTGTGCTTCAACCACGCTTCTGAATTTTTGAAGGGCCGACCCGTTTTCAAGGCTTGTTGTCGCCATTCGGCGAGCTTGGTCGAGACTCTTGGCTTTCCCGCCCAACACGATCATATGAGCAGAAAGTTCCAAGCTTAATTCTTTGAGATCGTCAGGTCCGGATCCGGATAAAACATCAAGGCATTCTTGAACTTCAAGCGCATTACCGATGCAACGCCCAAGCGGAATATTCATATTCGTAATGAGTGCGGTAACTTTTGTCTTACCAAGCTTGGCAATGGAGAGGAGTTTTGAGGCGAGTATTTTTGCTTCATGCGCGGTTTTCATAAAAGCGCCTGAGCCATATTTAACATCTAAGACAAGGCCATCGATACCTTCAGCGAGTTTTTTCGACATGATGCTGGCACAAATAAGTGGAATGCACTCCACCGTTGCCGTTACGTCCCGCAAAGCGTACATTTTTTTGTCGGCAGGACAAATGCTTGGTGTTTGACCGATGAAACTTAATCCGAGTTGGTTAATTTGCTCTTTAAACTGCACTAAAGTAAGTTGAGTATTGAACCCCGACAGGCTCTCGAGCTTGTCTAGGGTGCCACCCGTGTGACCAAGTCCGCGGCCACTCATCATCGGAACAATCACTCCACAAGAAGCCACTACGGGCCCCAAAATAAGGCTGGTTTTGTCACCCACTCCACCGGTGGAGTGTTTGTCGATTTTGCGACCTGACACTTGATGGAGATCGACGACCTCTCCGGATTTTAGCATGGCACGGGTCAGGGACCATGTTTCTTTATCCGTCATGCCTCGAAAAAACACGGCCATCAAGAATGCGGACATTTGATAATCAGTAACCTGGCCGTCTACATAGCCGTTAACGAAATCCGCAATTTCTGATTCAGTAAGACGGCCACCATCGCGTTTTATTTTGATGAGTTCAGCCGGAATCATCAGTAGCCCCCTTGAGCCGAAGCTTGGTGGGTGACGATGCTTACGCCCGAAGAGGTTCCTAGTCTATTAGCGCCCGCGGCCAGCATCTTAATCGCATCTTGATAAGACCGAATTCCGCCGCTAGCCTTAACTCCCATTTGGGGGCCCACTGTTCGACGAATAAGTTGAACGACTTCGGCGGTTGCCCCTGATTTCGAAAATCCAGTGCTTGTCTTAACAAAGGCAGCTCCGGCAGTTTTGACGATCTGGCTGGCGTTCACAATTTGCTCATGAGTTAGCTCACTGGTTTCCAAAATGACTTTAACAGGCGTGTGCTTGGCTTCATTAACTACGGCACGGATTTCGTCAAAAACTCTTTTTGAATCGCCCGCCTTGAGGGCTAGGTAATTCATCACCATATCGATTTCTTGGGCTCCCGAATCAATAGCTTCGCGGGTTTGACGAACCTTTAGCGCTACATCTCCTTGGCCAAAAGGGAAGTCAATGACAGTAATGGCTTTCACTCCGGTCGATTTAAGTTTTTCTGATGTGAATTTCAAAAAATCGGCGTAAACGCAGACACCCGCAAACCCGTATTTTATTGCTTCGTCAATGAACTGTGAAACCTGTTCTTTGGTAGCATCTGGTTCAAGCAAGGTGTGGTCAATGGTTGCTGCAATATTTTCGACTGGGTGTTCCATTCTCATTCCTTCGCCGGTGATAGAGCGGCGGAAAACCATGGAAATTAGCAACGCTCCCCGTTATTGTCAAAGCATGGCCGCAAAGAGAGTCTTAATTTCAGGCAAAGTTCAAGGGGTTGGATTTAGGTTTCATTCATTTGAACGGGCTGTGGCACTGGGGCTAAAGGGTTGGGTTCAAAACTTGCCTGACGGTCGCGTGGAACTAGTGATATTCGGTGAAAGCTCGGCCATTGACGAGATGCTATCATGGGCCCAAAAAGGACCGCCGTCGGCTGATGTAAAAAAGGTTGATGTTGAGTCCTTTGCTGGCGAAGATCCAAAGGAAGACTTCTTCATTAAGAGGTAACAGCGATGAAACGATTCTTGATTACTCTGATGGCCGTGACTTTTATGGCGAGCGCTTCGTTTGCGCAGCAGTCGATTCGCAAAAAATCAGGTCCCCGTCGTCAATTGGCGACAATTGTTTTTTCGGGACTGGGCGGAGCTATCCTGGGCCTTTCCACATTGAGTTTTTACGGAAGGCCTCAGGAGTATTTGGGTAACATCGCAATAGGATTTGCGGTTGGCGTGATAGGTGGAACAACGTACGTGACATTTCGATCAGCTACAACAAGGGAATATTACGTCGATCCTGATAACCCACAGTCTTTGAATCATTCTATCGAAGAAAAAACTTTTGCGATCTCTCCTGCCCCAATGTGGGATAAAAACAAAAATCTTGCCTGGGGATTCACTTCAGAATTTCGATTTTAATGAGTACAGGCTTTAGCCAGACTTCTTGATAGGCGGGGGCATCTTGATATTTCCGCCGGTCTGAGGGCCCATGCCGGAACCCATCGGAGGAGCTCCCGATCCAGAACCGCCAACGCCGGGTAGGGTTTTTTTGCCGAGAAAACTTGCCGCGTCTTTTTGAGAAATGATACCCCTTTTTAATAAGTCCTGTACGTAGGAGTCAAAGGTGATCATGCCCTCGTTTCGGCCTGTTTGCATGGCGCTTGGAATCTGAAATGTCTTACCTTCACGAATGAGATTGGCCACAGCGCTCGTGTTCTGTAAAACTTCAACAACAGCAACGCGGCCTTGGCCATCGGCTTTGGGTAATAGGGCTTGCGCGATCACGCCCCTTAGACTTTCTGATAACATAACGCGAACTTGAGACTGTTGTTCTTGCGGAAACACATCAATAATTCGGTCGACGGTTTTGTGGGCGCTATTGGTGTGAAGAGTTCCAAAAACCAAGTGACCGGTTTCAGCAGCGGTCATGGCCAAACTAATCGTTTCCAGGTCACGCATCTCCCCAACCAAGATAACGTCGGGATCTTCACGAAGTGCGGCTTTTAGGGCGTTGCCAAAAGACTTGGTATGGCTTGAAACCTCACGCTGATTGACGAGAGATTTTAAGTTTGGATGAACAAACTCAATGGGATCTTCAATTGTAATAATATGGCACTGTTCATTGGCATTAATGTGGTGAATCAAAGAAGCTAAGGTTGTTGATTTACCAGAGCCGGTCGCACCGACAACCAAAACCATTCCTTTGTGAACATTAATCAAATCTAAGAGATTTTCAGGAAGTTGAAGCTCTTGAAGCGTCTTGATTTTTTCGGGAATTATTCGAAACACAGCTCCGATACCTCGGCGCTGCATAAAAATGTTACAACGAAATCGGCCGACTCCTTCGAGCGTGTAACTGCAATCGAGCTCCCAATTTTCGATAAACTGGCGCTTTTGCTTTTCAGTTAAAAGCTCAAATATCAAGGCTTGCGTTTCTTCTGGAGTTAGGTTGTGGTAGTTGAGCTTAACCATTTCTCCGTGCAAACGAAGAAATGGAGGAGCACCCGTGGTGAAATGCAGGTCAGATGCATTTTGTTGCTTCATTAATGTAAATAACTGATCAAGTTTCGCCATAGGTTTCTCTAAGTAATCATTCGGTTTTTTGGGAGCGGGACATGAATGAAATGTCCAATATCAAGACTAAGGGCGAGAAATGTCAGAGCTAATTATAAATGCCACAACCGTTGAAACTCGAGTTGCCCTCGTTGAAAACGGGGTTATCAGCGATCTTGTTATTGAGCGTGAAAAAGAACGCGGTCTAGTTGGCAACGTCTTTAAAGGTCGAGTGGTTCGAGTGCTTCCAGGTATGCAAGCCTGCTTTGTGGACATTGGTCTAGATCGCGCGGCTTTTTTATATGTTGGCGATGTGTTGGGTGGGGTAGCGGACGCGGTTGACATGTTCGACGAAGACGGGCTTGTCAAAGTTGAGGGAGTCAATCGAGCTCCGCCAAAAGTACCCATTCAAGACGTTGTTAAAGAAGGCCAGCTCATGTTGGTTCAAGTCGCCAAGGACCCCATCGGAACCAAAGGAGCCAGGCTCACCATGCATATCAGTCTGCCGGGGCGTTACTTGGTTTACATGCCTACGGTTTCACATTTGGGAGTTTCTCGGCGAATTGAGCAAGAAGAAGAGCGTGCGCGACTCAAAGATATCGTCCAACAGCTAAAGCCCGACGAGGGCGGATTCATTGTGAGAACGGCTTGTGAAGGTGCTTCCCAAAAAGATATTAAAAATGACATCGAATATTTGACCAAGCTCTGGAAAGAGATTCACAAGGCTTACGACAAACAAAACGGCCCAGGAAATATCCACATGGATTTGGATGTGGAGCTTAGAGCTATTCGCGATTTATTTGATGACAACGTCAAACGAGTTATCGTTGACGACCCAAAGATTCATAAAAAGGTGCTGAAGTTTTTTAATCAGTTCTTGCCAAAGTTTAAGAGCAATATTGAACTCTATGCGGGGGCGGGTCCAATTTTTGATCACTTTGGCATCGAGCTTGAGATTTCTAGGGCCCTGGGGCGCAAGGTTTGGCTGAAAAGTGGTGGATACATCATCGTGGATGAGGCCGAGGCCCTTGTTGCCATTGACGTTAATACGGGTCGCTATGTCGGCAAACGCAACCTTGAAGACACCATCATCAAGACCAATCTTGAAGCCGTTAAGGAGATTGCTTACCAGCTCCGCCTTCGAAATTGCGGCGGGATCATCATTCTAGATTTCATCGACATGGAAAAAGAATCTAATCGTGAAAAAGTTCTAGAGTCCCTAAAAGAAGAATTGGCTAAAGATCGCGCCAAAACCAATGTATTGACAATGAGCTCCTTGGGCCTGGTTGAAATGACCCGAAAGCGCACCCGCGAAAGCCTTGTGCGAACGCTCTGCGAGCCGTGTAGTTACTGTGACGGTAAGGGGTATCTCAAATCCAAGACCACCATATGCTATGAAATCTTCCGTGAGCTGGCTCGAGAGGCCAAAGTTAAAGAAGCCACCTCCAGCCAGGTGCATGTGCACCCTGACATTGCAGACTGGTTATATTCGGAAGAGCGGGAAATGCTTGAAGAAACTGAAGAATATTTAGGGCGCCCCATATCGATAAAGACCGAAGAAGGGTTTCACCTAGAACAGTTCGAAGTCGTCTCTAAGCATTGACAAAGACAGTCACAATATGGCAAAACCCTGTGATTTAGGATCCTTATCAGTTCGGAGGTTTATTCCGTGATTTATGCAGTAGTGAAAGCCGGTGGGCGACAGTATCGAGTTGTCCCAGGACAGACATTCAGCGTTGAGAAAATTGAAGGCGCACCCGGATCTTCGGTGGAATTAAACGAAGTGTTGATGGTGGGGGGAGACGCTCCCGTTGTTGGTTCTCCGTTAGTTTCTGGCGCTAAAATTAAAGCCGTTGTTGAAAGCCAATACCGTGGAACAAAAGTTTTGGTTTTTAAGAAGAAGCGACGTCATAAATATCGAAAGATGAAAGGACATCGCTCTGAATTGACAAGACTTTTTGTTGCTGAAATTGTGAGCCCAAAGGGTTCATATAAAGCTGACAACGAGCCGCGTATTGATAGCGAAGAAAAACGCGCTCAAAAGTTAGAGCGAAAAGAAAAGGCCAGACTGCAGGCGGCCGACACACAAGAAGCCTCAGGCACAAAGAAGGCTAAAAAGCCCGCAGCTAAAGCAAAGAAAACTGGAGCCAAGAAAAAGGCTTCAACCAAGAAAAAGAAGTGAGAGGGTAAGTAGCGATGGCAACCAAAAAAGCCGGTGGAAGTACTAAGAACGGTCGCGACTCACAGAGTAAGCGACTAGGTGTAAAAAGTTTTGGTGGCGAGATGGTGGTTCCTGGAAACATCATTGTTCGTCAGCGTGGAACAAAATTCCATCCTGGAAAAAACGTTGGAATGGGTCGTGATCATACGATTTTTGCTCTTATCCCTGGTCGCGTGACTTTCGAATGGAAGTCGAAGACCCGAATGGCTGTGAGCGTTTACCCAGCCTGACATTTAACTGAAGGAAGTAAAGGGCTGGGTGGGGTTTTATTCCCCACCCAGCTTGTTTTTGAAGTGACATGAAGTTCATAGACGAAGCTAAGATTTATGTTCGTTCTGGCCACGGAGGCCCTGGTGCAGTGTCGTTTCGGCGAGAGAAGTTTATTCCTCGCGGCGGACCAGACGGCGGTGATGGGGGCGCTGGTGGCAGCGTCATTTTTCGAGTCAACTCGCAATTGGGAACCCTTCTTGACCTTAGATTCAAAAGAAAATTTTTAGCTGGAGATGGAGAGCCCGGGGACCGTCAAAATATGACCGGTCATAACGGTGAAAACGTCGAAATCAGTGTTCCAGCAGGAACGTTAATCAAATCTCCAGACGGACAAGTGATTGCCGATATGAGTGGCGACTCTGCGGAATTTGTATTTTTAAAGGGCGGCCGCGGGGGCAAGGGAAATCAGTTTTTTAAAAACAGTGTCAATCAAGCCCCGAAATTTGCACAACCCGGTGAGCCTGGGGCGGAAGCAGAAATCGTTCTTGAGTTAAAGCTTATTGCTGATGTGGGAATCATTGGATTTCCGAATGCGGGAAAATCAACGTTGATTTCAAAAATTTCAGCGGCTCGTCCAAAAATTGCGGATTACCCGTTCACAACCCTAGCTCCGAATTTAGGAGTGGTTAAATACGAAGATTTTAGAAGTTTCGTCGTTGCGGATATTCCAGGGCTGATCAAGGGTGCTCATACCGGGGCAGGTTTGGGCATTAAGTTTTTACGGCATATTGAGCGAACAAGATTTTTTGTTCACCTCGTTGATGCCTCGGGATTTTCGGGTCGTGACCCCGTTCAGGACTTTGAAGACATTTGCAACGAACTTGAACAGTACGACCAAACCAGGGCACAAGATGAAGGGTTTTTTGAACTCAGTCGGCGCCCCCAAATCGTTGTGCTCAACAAAACAGAGTTTTTAGAAGAGAGTGAAAAAATCAAATTGAAATCGGCCTTTTCAAAAAAAGGCCATAAAGTCCTTTTTATCTCGGCGCTGACAGGCGCTGGGCTCAAAGACCTTATTCGAGAAATGGTAGGCAAATTCCGTGACCAAGAAACGCACTAAGAAAAAATCGCCCGTAAAAGCAAAAGCTTCCAAAACTAAAAAGCGCCCTTCGGCAACGAAGAAAGTAATTCTCAAGAAGAAGGCGGCTCCAGTCGCTAAAACAAAAAAATCCGACGAGATCATTGGCATTTTGGGGGGCTCATTTAACCCCATTCACATTGGTCACCTCCATATCGCATTGTCCGTTAAAGAACGTTTGGGATTGAGTAAAGTCGTCTTTATTCCTTCGTTTGCTTCTCCAATGAGAGAGCCCGCAGGAATTCATCCCGATGATCGACTTAAGATGGTGGAGCTCGCAGCTGAGAGATATCGAGATGATTTGGCTGTTGATCCAATTGAAGTTAAGCGCGGCGGGGTTAGTTACACCGTCGATACGCTAAAAGCGTATAACAAAAAATATAAACCCGAGAATCTGTATTTCATTATGGGTGCAGATAGTTTTTTGAAATTTCCGCAATGGAAAAACTTTGAAGAACTTTTGAGTTTGGCGAACTGGGTTGTTTGCGTAAGACCGGGGGCCCAAGTTTCGTTAACTAGCGTCGATTTGCCCTCTGGGCTGGAACAACACATTGTAGCGGCTGACGAGCGGAAAGTTGTCTTGAAGTCCGGCAGAACGATCAGTCTTGTTGAAAATGATCCAATTGCAGTTTCATCAAGCGAAATTCGAAAGAAGATTCGTCAGGGACAAAGTGTACAAAGCTTATTAACTCCAAAGGTTCACGACTTCATCTTAGAAAACAAACTTTATCAGCGCACTTCGCCGCTAGTATCTGATTACAAAAAATTTACTTTAATGTGCGCCGAGAGCGCCTTGGATAAAAAGGCTTTGGGATTAAAAGTGTACGATCTTTCCCGACTGAGCTCTTACACGGATTATTCAATTGTGTGCAGCGCCACCTCGACCAAACATGCGGCGGCCGTTGCCGAGGGCGTCATTAAAACAGTGAAGGAAGAATTCGGAATTAACCCAATTAGCGTAGAGGGCTTGCGAGAGGGTCGTTGGGTGCTTGTTGATTTTGGAGCAGCCGTGCTCCATGTGTTTGAAGACACTTTACGCGGGCACTATAAAATTGAAGAACTTTGGCGAGCTTGCCCTCAAATTCAATCTGGGGCGCCGTGAAACTGGCCTTTATTGGGATAAGCACGAGAATTCCACCTTGGCTTGATCAATTAGGACAAGATTACAAAAAGAAAATTTCCTATTGGATCGATACCAACATCCAATATTTCAATTCTCCATCACACGATCGCGATGCCGCTCAAAAGAAAATTGAGTCGGAGTCCGAAATCCTCCTAGATGCCCTGAGTCAAGACGACTTTGTCATCCTTTGTGATGAACGAGGAAGTTCGCTTTCCTCAGAAGAGTTTGCAAAAAAACTCGAAAAAATATTGGCCGGTGGCAAAAAACGCATTGTTCTCATTATTGGGGGAGCCTATGGTGTTAATGATTCCGTCAAAAAAAGGGCAGACTTGAAATTATGTCTTTCAGAATTCACAATGACACATCATCTTGCGATGGCCGTCGCTCTGGAGCAAACTTACAGAGCCATGACCATTTTAAAGGGAACTTCCTATCACAACGGGTAATTCATGAGTGAAAAGAAAGTCGTTTTGATCATTCTTGATGGCTACGGGCATTCGGACTCTCATGAGGACAATGCCATTTTCATGGCCAAAAAGCCCGTTATGGACAAGTTAATGGGGCGATTTCCCCATGCGTTACTTGAAACTTCGGGACGCTCGGTCGGTCTTCCTGACGGAGTGATGGGAAATAGCGAAGTCGGACATCTTAATATCGGCGGCGGCCGGATCATTAAACAAGAACTTACTAAGATTGCAGAGTTTGCTCAGAATAAGGGTTTTGATAGTTTGCCCGATATCAAACGACTTTTTACCGGAACGCAAGGCGCGCTGCACATTATGGGTTTGGTCAGCGATGGAGGAGTTCATTCCCATCAAGAACACTTGTACCTGCTTCTGGAAAACGCAAAAAAAGCTGGAGTCAAAAAACCAATCTACATCCATGTCATTACCGATGGCCGAGATACGCCGCCGAAAAGTGCTATCGACTATGTACAAGCGCTCGAAAAAGTGATTTTGAAAGTTGGAATTGGTCAGATCGCGTCAGTGTGCGGGCGCTATTTTATGATGGATCGAGACAAACGGTGGGATCGTACCGAACTTGCGTATAAAAGTTTGATTCGAACCCATCAGTGTCTCGAATTCAAAACAGGGTCAGAAGCAGTTAAAGACGCCTATGCAAAAGGTGAAACTGACGAATTTATTAAGCCCCGATGGGTGGCTGGAGCTAAAGCCCTAAGCGCGGAAGATGGCTTCATATTCTTCAATTTTAGAGCCGACCGCGCTCGTCAGATTTGTCGGGCTTTGGCCATTGTGGATTTTAAAGAATTCGAAACGCCGGTTAAACTTAACCCCCTCCAGCTAGTCACTTTCACTTCGTACGAAGAAGCATTTCCGTTTCCGGTTTTGTTTAAGCCTTCGAAATATGAAAATCTCTTAGGAGAGATCGTGGCCAAAAAGGGGTTTAAGCAGCTGCGCATTGCCGAAACTGAGAAATACGCCCACGTGACCTACTTCTTTAATGGGGGCGAGGAAAAAGTTTATCTCGGTGAAGACCGGATTTTAATTCCGTCTCCTAAAGAAGTTCCGACGTATGATTTGAAGCCCGAAATGTCGGCAGTAAAGGTGACCGATGAACTACTTAAGAAATTGCAAACGGTTAATTATAAGCTCGTCGTCTTGAACTTCGCCAACAGCGACATGGTGGGACACACAGGTGATCTCAACGCGGCCATAAAGGCGGTTGAAACCATTGATCAGTGTCTTGGCCGTATTTTCGATTTCGCTTCGAGGCATGAATACGACTTGTTCATAACGGCAGACCATGGAAATTCTGAATGTATGGTTGATCCGTTAACAAAAAATCCTCACACAGCTCATACGACCAATCCCGTTCCCGTGATTTGGTGCCCTGCCCACAAGAGCTCTAAGAAACTTAAGGACGGAATTCTTGCCGATGTGGCACCAACCATTCTTGAAATATTCGGTTGGGATCAGCCCAAAGAAATGACCGGACAATCGTTGTTGGTTTAGTCCGACTCTCAAACTTTTCGGACCAGAGATAGCACTAGAAAATAACGGGCGGTGGACTTGACTCTGCATTTATGTCCAGAATGGATTGTTTTTTCTGCGGGGCCATTTCGATTTTTCGACCTGTTTGCCCCGTTTGCCAGCACATTATTTTCAAGTTCAAACCCTATGTACAGCGAATCAAGGGACTGCCGGTTGTCAGTTTCTATCCTTATCAAGAGCCCTTTGTGGAAATCATCGATAGTCTGAAGGGAGGAAGAAATAAAAAACTCGCCCAATTACTTTTAGCAATTGGTTTGGAGCATCTCATACAAATCGACGGAGGCGATGCGGTGATTCCAGTTCCGGGAGCCTCGCGGTTTGATCATGCCTACATATTGGCCCTAGCCTTATCAACATTGAAGGGATCCAACTTGCGAGTGATCGACAGCCATCCAAAAAAGATCAAATTAAAACAGCTTCGGGCTTTTGAGAGGTGGAAGGCGGCCGGCACAAAATTCGAGAGCCCCCAACTTTGCCAATCTGGTGTGGTCATCATAGTCGATGATGTAATAACAACAGGGGCCACGCTGTTTCACTTTTGGAAACAGCTCAATAAACCGCCAGCGCTAGGATTAACTCTTTGTTGGACTCCCCAGCTTCATTGATCTTAGGACTCGAATTTGCTAGTTTTGGCAGCATGCTTTCAAGTGTTATCAAATACTTAGCCCTATCGGTCTTGGCTTGCGCAAGCGGCGGTCAAAAACCGCCCAATGGGCATCATCTCCTTAACCAGGCAGAAAAGCTCTATCAAGGGGCCCAGTCCATTCATCTGATGGTCGAAAAAGTCGTCAAGATGGAGCTGTTAAATAAAACTCGAATATCAAAAGGGGAAATGTGGATAACAAGTGGTGGAAAGCTTAGGTGGGAAACCCAATCACCAAACAAGCAGCTCATCGTGATCAATCCTAAAACGGTGTGGCTTGTGGATTATCCCCAATCAGAAGAAGAACCGGTCGCCATATTGAAAGCCCGGCAGCCAAAAAAGAGTCAGCCCCAGGCATTAGTGACCTTTTTAATGGGGCAAGGGAAAATTTCGGACTCCTTTCGAATCAAGGAATTTAAAAAGGGTGCAGGAGAAGTTGCGGGCGTGATCACTCTGAGCCCAAAAGAATCTCCCTCAAATATAAAGACAATCACCCTTGAAATTTCAAAAGGAAAGCCAGTCATCAGAAGTTTAAAGTTCGTAGACGACATCGGAAACGAAACTTCTTTAAAATTTTCTGAGGCGGCATTTGATAATGGCTTTGAAGATAAATTGTTTGAATTTGATCCGCCAAAAAATTCAGAAATAACAGTCGTGGATTAGGAGAGTTTGATGCCAAGTTTTGATGTGGTTTCAGAATTAAATCTTCAAGAAGTCGATAATGCTATTAATCAAGCGCGAAAAGAAGTTGCAACTCGTTACGACTTTAGGGGTTCGAAGGCCGAAATTAATCTAGAAAAAGATGAAATCAAGTTAGTCGCTGAAGACGAATATAAGCTCAAAGCTTTGAGAGAAATTCTAGAATCAAAAATGATTAAGCGCGGTGTTAGCATAAAGGCTCTCGAGTATCTCAAAGAAGAAGATGGGGCGATGGGCGGTCGCAAACAAACAATCAAACTGATTAATGGACTATCGAAAGAAAAAGCCAAAGAAGTTGTTCAAATAATTAAAAATGGCAAATTTAAAGCCCAACCCGCAATTCAAGATGATGTGGTTCGAGTAACAAGCAAAAGCATCGATGAACTTCAAACGGTCATTGCGACTTTAAAAAACTCTAATTTTACGGTGCCCTTGCAGTTCACCAATATGAGGTCTTAAAATGTCGAACCAGCTACAAGCCGCTTCGCTAGGCGAAAAACATGTTCATTTTGTAAGCTTAGGTTGTCCGAAAAATCTGGTTGATAGTGAGATCATGTTGGGGCACTTGACTGGGGCTGATTACAAAATCACTCCTTCGCCCGAAAATGCCGACGTGATTATTGTTAACACTTGCGGGTTTATCGACGCTTCAAAGCAAGAATCCATACAAACTATTTTAGAAATGGCCGAGTATAAGCGCGGGCCGAAGGCACATATGAAACTGGTTGTTGCCGGCTGTCTGACGCAACGTTATCGAGACGAATTAGTCGAAAGCCTTCCAGAAGCGGATTTGTTTATCGGAACTGGGGAGTTTCACAAAATTACTGACATCTTGACTGAGACTGAAAAGTTAAAAAGCCAAAAGAAGTTCTTTAGCCTTCCCACCTATTTGCAGGAAGACTCCTCTCCTCGAGTGAACACTCAGCCTTTTTACACAGCCTATACTAAGATCTCAGAGGGCTGTTTAAAGCGCTGCGCCTTTTGCGCAATTCCAAAGATCCGAGGAAATATTCAATCCCGAAAGCTAGAAAGTATTGTGAACGAAGCTCATCGGCTTGTGGCTACTGGCGTGCGAGAGCTCAATGTTGTTTCTCATGACTTTACTGATTTTGGCTGGGATTTGCGCCGCAGAAACCCAGAGGCACAGGAAAATCCCGTCACCTTGTTGCGAGCGCTATCCGAAGTGAAGGGGCTTGATTGGATCAGGGTTTTGTACCTCTATCCCGACGGAATTACACCTGAGTTGGTTGAGCTCATTAAATCCAAAAGCAACCTGGCGAAATATTTTGATATGCCCCTTCAGCATATTTCAAACAGTGTTTTAAAACGTATGAACCGGAAAATGACCCAAGAAGAAATTCGTGAAGTTATTAAACTTATTCGAACTGAAATTCCTGATGCCGTTATCCGAACCCAATTCATAGTGGGCTTTCCGGGCGAAACCGAAGAAGACTTTCAGCAGCTTTTGGAGTTTGTGAAAGAGATGCGCTTTGATCGCGTGGGATGCTTTGAGTATAGCCCAGAAGACGTGACCCCGGCAGGAACAATGCCTGATCAAATTGACGATGCTGTAAAACGGCGTCGGCAAGCCGAGCTCATGTCTTTGCAGCAAGAAATCAGCCGCGATGTCCATCGTCGATACGTCGGACAAACACTGCCGGTTTTGGTTGAAGGGTTTTCAGAGGAAACCGACCTTCTCTTAAAAGGAAGAACTCGAGAGCAAGCGCCCGAAATTGATGGACACGTTCTTATTTCATCCGGAACGCCAAAAGTGGGTGATATTGTGAATGTTCGAATCACCGAATCGATGGATTATGACCTGGTAGGAGAAATTGTTGACGAATCAGGTCAAGTTCTATCTAATTAGGGGGCAGCTTGGGGGAGCAGAATAATGAACGGAAACATTGTTGTGGCTTTCATACTGTCCGTGATTACGTTTTTTGTTGTGAACGTATTGATTCATTAATCAGGTAAATACCTGATCTCGGGCAAGTTTCTATAAGTTTCAGAAAAGTCTAATCCGTAACCGACAACGAACAAGTCGTCGATAACACGGCCGACGTAGTCCGCTTGAATTTGGGCCACTCTTTTTGAAGGTTTGTCGAGAAGCGCACAGATTCGAACGCTTTTTGGTCCATGCCCCATCAGATGTTCTCTGAACCTATTCAAGGTCGAACCCGTATCTAAAATGTCTTCTACAACCAGGACATCTCGACCTTTCACGTCTGAAGTAATGTCTTTAACGATCTTAATTTGGCCCGAAGACGTTTTTGAACTTCCGTAACTTGAAAGCTGCACAAATTCTACGGAGAGCGGAAGGTTAATATGTCTAATCAAATCAGCTGTAAAAATGAAACTTCCTTTAAGAATACAAATGATCAACAGATTTTTATCGCGATAGTCGGACTCGATTTGTTTTCCAAGTCGTCGGCAAACTTCGTTGATTTCATCTTGAGTGATGTAAGGGAGGGTCTTTTCAATGGCGAATGTCATAGACTGGTCACACCTACTTCTTGGGCAAGTTTAATGTAGTTCAGCGCATCAGAATGTTGGGGGTCGCGCATCAGTACGCTTTCCCATTCTTGCATGGCTTCAACGACCTTGTTGGAGTTATAAAACACGACGCCAAGTTTGAGTCGAGCTGGTAGGTAGGCTGGGTATAAGTCAATGATGCGTTTTAATTCTTTGACCGCCTTATTGCCCTGACCTTTTCGCAAATACACTTCGACAGTTTTCATGTGGACATCTGGCTTACGCGTCGTGAGCTGAAGCGCCTTTAGAAATTGTTCGAGGGCTTCGTCATAGCGCTGATATTGATAGTAAAGATCCCCAAGTTCTAGGTGCTTTGAAGCGAGGCGCTCTTCGATATAAGGATCGCCCTTGGAGCGCTTTTCGTTGAGAATTTTCTGGGCCTCTTGAAAGACCTGCTTTCCTTCATCATATTTTCCGAGATCATTGTAAATGATCGACAATCCTACGCTAGCATCGGTGAAAGCAGGATCTATTTCCAAAGCTCTTTTGAAAGTCTGAATCGCCCGGGTAAACTTGCCCTGATCGTAATAAATGGTGCCAAGCATGTGATAGACTTCGGGAATCTTGTTGTTGAGCAGAATAAGTTGTTGCAACAACCTTTCCGCCAAACCCATTTGACCTGCTTTAAACTTTTCTCTCGCCGCTTCCAGCAGCTCCCTTTCGTCAACGACCGCCATATTTTTGCAAAGCCTCCTTGGCATCAGCAGTGTATTCCCCTTTTGGAAATCGCTCGATCAACTCTTTGGAAAACTTTATGCCGTTTTCTTTGTCGCCCGATTCAAAGGCGCTGATTGAAGCTCGATACATGGCGAGCTCATCAAAGCCTTGATTTGGATACTTGGTGAGAAGTCCGGAATATCTTCTATAGGCCGAATCAAAGATTCCTCTAATGAAGTAAAAATTGCCGATATAAGACTCTTTTTCCGCCAACAGCTTCAAACAAGAATTCTTTTTTTCTTTAGACTCAGCCACGTACTGAGATTGAGGAAAAGAGGCAACCACTTCATCAAAATACTGCATGGCCTTGAAAGAAGGAGACAAGTCTCGGTCGGCAGTCGCGGGCAGTTGATTATAGAAACTCATTGCCAGTCTGTATGTCACATAATCGGTTCGTGGATGTTTGGGGTGAAAGTCTTTAAAAAGCTGATAAGCAGTTTGGGCATCGGCGAAATTTTCTCGCTTAAAGTAAATGTCGGCAATCTTCAGCTCGGCTTCTACCGCAAATCGACTATAGGGGTGTTTGTTTTTTACTTCACTAAATTTTGTGATTGCGTCTTCAAAGCGTTCGTCTTTTTCATACTCTTCGGCCGCTTTAAATGCCGCTTCTGGGTTGTTGCTATCTACGAGTTCACCAGACGCACAGCCTAAATGACTGATCGCAAAAGCCGCAAGGAGCGCGGCTGTTAGCCCTTTAAATGCAATGTTTTTCATGAGGGTATTCATACGAAACCTAACCACGAATGTCCACCACATGGTTATAAAAGACCGAAAAAGTGAGCTTGAGAATGCTCGCCACGGGGATGCTTATAATCATCCCCAAGACACCCATAACCTGGCTTCCAATAATAATGACGACAACCACGGTCACCGGGTGGAGATCGACAATTTTGGCTATGACGAGGGGGATAATAAAAATCATATCTAAAATCTGAGCCACTACATAAACCAAGGCAATCAACATGAGAACTGTGGATGTAGCCCCGCTAACAAATCCAATGGCCAATCCGGGGGCTGCGCCGATGACGGGGCCAATATACGGAATCAAATTAGTTAGGCCCGCGACAATGGCAAGAAAGAGGGAGTACGGCACGTCGAGCAAATAGAGCCCTGGCCAAACCACGGCCCCCACCAAGAGAGATTCAACAAGGCGTGCGCGAATGAAGCCCCCGAGCTGTTGATTGATTTGATAAATCAAGTTGAGCGAAAGTTCGAAAAAATTATTAGGCACGAGCTGGAGCAGCTCCTTAGTGATAGAGCGTCCGTCTCGAAGCATAAAAAACGCAAAAAATGGAGCCAGAAGTAAAGTTGTCAAAGATAGCGAAATAAAATTCGGAAGCTCCGTGAGAAAATTGCTAGAGCTTGTTTTTGCCCATTCCGTTAGACGGGCCGTTACATCGAAATTTCCAAATTTTGAGAGAAGCTCGTTGACGGTTTTGGAATGTGTTTCAAACAGCTCGCCCAGGCTAGCGCTATACTTAGGAAGCTCTGCTTGTAACTCTACGAGCGATTCTGTAATTCCAGGAAGAAGCAGTTTATAAACGCCCCAAAGCAAAACGCCAACTACCGAAAAAGGTATCAAGATCGCAGCTGTTCGATTTGTTCCATTTCTTTCGAGGGCATTCACGACGGGCTTAAACATATAGGTGATCACGAAGGCCAACAAAAACGAAACGAGCATTCCGGGAACGCCGAGAAGCGTGAGCAGGCCGATGACGACAAAAATTCCAAGAGTGATGAGTCTAATAAGGGACTCGCGCTTGATGACTCGCTTGCGAAATTCTTCAGGAGTCACTCGTGTTCACCTCATGAAGCTCGCCTAAGAGGCGAATTTCTTTTTTTAGCTGGCTTATTTTTTCAGTCGTTTCTTTGAGCCGACGTCCCAAGACCTCAGCCAATCTGAATATCACTTTTACTCCGATTCCGGGATCTCGCTCTAAAATTTCCAAAAGATCTGGTTTAAAAAAACCAATAAGGATTGTGTCTGACGAGGCCACGGCCGAAGCTGATCGGCGACTCACGTCTTCAACCAAGGCAAGCTCGCCAAAGAAATCACCGGGTTCAAGACGCGTGACGACGACTTCTTTTTCTTCAGATGGATCAATGAAGATATCGTCAATAATAGTGATATCCACTCGCCCCTTGGCGATAATGTACATTCCGACGCCATTTTCGTTTTGACGGAAAATGTATTCGCCGGCGCGATATTTTCTGATGTGAATGATTTTTTCGATGAACCGAAGTTCTGACTTTGACAAGTTTCTAAACAAAATATTTTGCGCTAAGATGCTCGAAATGTTTTGTTCACGTTCAAGGCGTTTAAAAATATTTTCCCAAAGGTATTGCACAAAGTCCCCCTAAAACCCAGTTGTCAAAATCGCCTGGTTTTCTGATACCCATCCGATGGAGCCATCCTTAGATCGAACTTGAAACCAACCGGGTTGGGTTTCGATTACGGCAAACTCCAATCCTTCAGTGACCCGAGCAATATCCGCGGTTGTGCTATCGGGTCCGCTCTTTAAGGCCGAAGAAGGTGCTACAATGGTAACGCGACGGGTGGTTTGGTCAACAAGCTTTGAGGTTGCCAGTCCCAAACTCAGCACAAACAAAATCCCCCAAACGATAAGAAGACTTGGCCAGGCTCCTGGATTGTCCTTGTGAGATTGAAGAAATTTATAGAGGTTAAACAAAAACCAAGTCATGGCAAAGAATAGGACAATTAAGAACTCTCTTAAGGTTCCTTGACTAAGGACCAGTTTTCTAAAAATTCCCCAATTGCTTTCGGCATAACGGGCCGCTTCGGGGATTTGCTCCAAAGCAGAGCGCAAAGCCATTCGACCTTGAGGATCTCTTGGCTGAAAATTAAGGCCCTTTCTTAGATAGGCCGCAGCCAAACCAAATTGTTTTTGACGCAAAGCAATAATCCCTAAATTGTAATATGATTGGGCACGCGTTCTGGGCTGATCCGCCGCGCTCTTGAAGAGTTCGACCGATCGCGTTAAATTGCCAGACTGAAACTCCCTCACGGCCTGGTTGAAAATTTGGGAAGGGTCGTCGGCGATTGTGACTTCTGGCAAAATTAAGAGTATGAAAAGAGCCAACTTTTTCAAATGCATGACCTAAGTCTATTAAGGAGTTGTGATTGACACAAGCAGAGCTTTTTAATCAAAACGAGATTGTTAAGAAAAGTATAAAAACGCTCAAAGAGCAGTTGCTCCGAGCACAAGAATCCATAACTGGAATTCGGCCGCCTCAAAATGAAAAGGTCGAGGCCTACAAGTCCTACATATCAAATCTTAATCAGCTGCGAGGTCGAAATCTATTTTACAACTACATAGGTTCGGGGTTTGGGAGCGGGCCGCTTGTGGAGTTGGAAGATGGTTCAGTTAAGTATGATCTGATTAATGGCATCGGCATCCACTTATTCGGGCACAGCCATCCCGAAGTGATTCTAGCCAGTCTGGAGGCGTCTCTGCAAGATGTTGTGATGCAGGGAAATCTTCAGCCAAACCGAGAGTACGGGGACTTGTTGGAGTTACTCTTAAAAGAAGCGGGCAAAAAATCTCGGTTGAGAAAAGGCTGGATCGGAACTTGTGGAACAATTGCTAACGAAAACGCACTAAAAATCGCTCGTCAAAAAAACTCGCCAGCGAGAAAGATTTTAGCCTTTAAAGATTGTTTTGCTGGGCGCTCGACCTTGATGGCCGAGATCACCGATAATGACGAGTACCGTGCGGGTCTGCCGCGATACGACGAGGTTTTATATCTTCCATTTTATGATTCGACCGATCCTCACTCGACTCAGAAATCGGTTGAAACCTTGAAAAAACATGTGGCCAATAATCCCAAAAACATCGCGGCCTTTATGTTTGAGATTGTGCAAGGCGAGGGAGGATTTAACACCGCTCCCAAAGCGTTCTTTCAGGCGCTGTTTGAAGTTTGCAAGGAGCACAAAATCGCTGTTTGGGCTGACGAAATTCAAACGTTTGCGAGAACTGGAAACCTATTTGCCTTCGAAACACTTGGCATCGGTGAATACATCGATATCGTCACGCTGGCCAAAACCGCTCAATGTGGAGCGGTTTTATATACGGAGGAGTACAATCCTAAACCGGGGCTTATTGCTGGAACTTTTACTGCTGCAACAGTTTCACTAAAGACGGGACATAAAATTTTGCAAATGATGCTCGACGAGAAACCGGGGCAGAAGATGCTGGGTTCTGGCGGGCGGGTTGAAAAAATTCACAATGAGTTTAAGGCCATGTTGACCAAACTTGCAGAAGGGGATTGCCGAGGTCTGATTGGCGAAATTGGGGGACTGGGGCTTATGATTTCGATGGTTCCCTATGACGGAGCCAAAGACAAAGTTCAAAAGCTGCTGCAGTCGCTTTTCGAAAAAGGTGTGATTGCCTTTAGCTGCGGGCACGGTCCTTACAAAATTAGATTTCTCCTTCCGGCAGTTTTGGAAGCTAGACACATAGAAGAAATTGGTGGCGTCCTTAAAGAGGCACTGATTGCGGGGAGACCTTAATTGGACTTTCTTAACCTCTGCAAGAAGGCGATTGAAATTGATTCGACCCCGAGTGTGGGGAATGCCGCTATGGCTGAATTCGCGGCTGATCTTTGTCGCCAATGGGGATTTGACGTTCACCTTCAAAAAGCGGAGTTTGACGGCAAAAAACAATACAACTTGTATGCGCGCCCTCCGGCATCAAAAAAGCGAGACGAAGTTATTTTTCAGACCCACCTCGATACGGTCGAACCGGGTCCCATGGGAAATTGGACAAAAACTGATCACAACCCATTTAAAGCTCATGTTGATGGTGATTTTATATATGGGCTTGGACCCGCGGATGTGAAATTAGACTTTCTATGCAAGGCTCGGGCATTGAAAGAGTTTGTTGCTCAAAAACAGACTCGCCCTTTTGTTTTGGTGGGAACTTATGCTGAAGAGCTCGGGATGCATGGGGCTCGGCTTGTGATGAGCTCCGGTGCCGTGCACGCGAAATGGGCAATAATTGGCGAGCCTTCAGAGCTCAGTATTGTCTATGGGAACAATGGGTATCTTGTTTGCCGCTTTGAAATTCCATTTACCTCAGAAGAAATGAACAATCTGAGAGGGGCCCGACGGGACGACCATCATACGACCCAAGAAAAAGTATTTCATGGAAAAGCCGCACACTCGGCTACCCCGCATTTGGGTGAAAGCGCCATTAATAAAGCACTACAGTACTTAGCAAAAATGCCTCGAGGAGTAGGACTGTTGTCAATCAGTGGCGGTTCGGCGGTGAATACGGTTCCGGCAGACGCGACGCTTGAAATGGATGCGGGACATGTTTTCAAGGAAGCCGCGTCGATTAAGTTGCTGGAGTTGTTTCGAGCTTTAAACCGGCTTGAGACCGAATTCTTGTCACATGAGTACAAGGAGTTTCATCCGCCTCACCCCACGTTGAATCTGGGTATTGTTCGCACCGATGAGCAAAAAATTTGGGGCCGGTTCTCGGTGAGGATTACCCCACAAATTGACGATTCAACGGTGAAAAATTGGACGGGGAGAGTTGAAGAGCTTTGCAAATCTCAGAAAATTCAATTTTTTATTGAGCGCAGCTCTCCGGCGGCGCTAACCCCAACGGCTTCAGAATTAATCACCACCGCGATTGGCATTTCAAAACAACTGGGTCTCAGCGAAACGCCTATTACTAAGGCTTCGGGCACGGAGTGTTCAATTTATAGGCCGCATGGGTTGGACTGTTTTGTATTTGGACCAGGTGTGAGCCTGGGCAATAGTCACACGGCAAATGAAAGAAATCAGTTGTCCCATCTTGAAAAAGCCACCGACTTTTATCGAGAGTGCGTGAAGAGGTTTTGTCTATGAGTTTTTTGCTGCGCTCAATTAAAACCAGTGATCTTCGTGATGTAAAAGGTCTCGCTGAAGAGTTCAACCTTCTCAATCTCCCGCCAGACGAGAGAATCATTTCTGAAAAAATTGAGAGAAGTAAAAAATCTTTCGCAGGCAAGACTACCACCCTCGATGAAAGCGAATACTTTTTCGTCGTTGAAGATACTGAGGCTAAAAAGGTCGTCGGTACGAGTCTCATTATGGCCAAACACGGAACTGAAGATTCCCCGCACACCTTTTTTGACGTCAGGCAAAAAGAGAAGTTTTCAAAAGAGCTCGGAATTGGTTTTATTCATCAGGTTTTGCGAATCGGATTCGACTCCGATGGACCTTCTGAAATCGGCGGGCTTATTGTTGATGAGGCCTATCGAGGTCGACCTGAAAAACTTGGAAAGCAAATCAGTTTGATTCGATTTTTATACATGGGAATGTACCCACAGCGGTTCGAAGACCGCATTTTGTGTGAGTTCGTCCCGCCACTCAGTCCCGATGGTAGGAGTGAGTTTTGGGAAGCTCTTGGGAGAAAATTTACAGGACTTCCTTACCAAGAAGCCGATTTTTTGTCCGGCCAAAATAAGGAGTTTATTAAAAATCTCTTTCCCGACGAAGACATCTACACTTGCGTTCTTGACGCCAAAGCCCGCTATGTCATCGGGCGTGTGGGTTTAGCGACGATGCCAGCAAAGCATCTGCTTGAAGCCATTGGATTTAAGTATCTCAATCAGATCGATCCGTTTGATGGGGGACCACATTATGGGGCCAATAGAGATGACATTACGTTGGTGAAAAAGACGAAGGCCTATAAAGTTGTTGATGGAAAAGTCGGTCAGTTTGATGCGCTGGCGTTAGTGGGTCAAACCAAGGGCGAAGAGTTTAACGGGTGTCTTAGTTATTTTGATGTGAAGGCGGGGAAGCTGGTGTTGCCCGATAGCACAAAGCAACTGCTGGATCTTTCAAATGGCGATCAGGTGTTTCTGACGCCGATATCGGAGGGCACATTATGAAAAGCAAAATTTATCCCATTCCGTTTCTTGGAGATTTTATTGGTGGCGAATTTATAAAGCCTACAGCGCCGAATGGAAGTGTTGAGCGGCGAGATCCAGGTGATTTAAAAAAAGAACTTATAACGATCCAATTCAAGTACGAACATGTCAATGAAGCCTGTGCCGCTGCAAAGAAAGCATTTCGATCATGGGCCGATAAAAGCCTCGATGAAAGAAAAGCCCATTTAATAAAACTCAAAGAAACCTATATCGCCCATCAAGAAGAGCTGGCTGAAATAATCTCTCAGGACTCCGGTAAGCCCCTTTGGGAAGCCAAAACTGAAGTCCAAAGCATGATCAATAAAATAGATGTGACTTTGAACGAATCGCTAAAGCTTATTGAGGAAAAGCGAGTCGATCAAGCCGTCGGGAGCACTCCAGGCTTTTTGCGTTTTAAACCTCGAGGCGTCATGGCCGTCATTGGGCCTTTTAATTTTCCGGGACATTTGCCCAATGGACACATCATTCCCGCTCTCATAACGGGAAATACAGTGGTCTTTAAACCGAGCGAGTTAACTCCGGCCGTTGGGCAGTTCATGGCCCAGATTTTTGAGAAAGCGGGATTTCCCAAAGGAGTGCTCAATGTGGTGCAGGGTGATGGTGAAGTTGGAAAACGGCTCGCGATGCATGAAGCGGTTGAGGGGGTATTGTTTACCGGGTCTTACGAGACTGGATTTCGTATCAAACAAGACACCTTGGCGCATTTTTGGAAAATTCTTGCTTTAGAAATGGGTGGAAAAAACGCTTCGGTCGTCTGGGATGACTGCGATATTGACAAGGCCGTGTATGAAAACCTCATCGGCGCTTACATTTCTGCGGGGCAAAGGTGCAGCGCCACCAGTCGTATTATTGTGAGAAAATCAGTTTCCGATGAGTTCATCTCGAAATTTCACGCTTCCGCAAAAAAGTTAACGATAGGTTATGGATTGGAAAATCCTTTTATGGGCCCTTTGATTAGCTCTGGGTCGGTTGATAAATATTTGCGATTTCAGGGCATAGCTAAACGTGAAAACGCTGAACAAATCATGAGAGGAAAGGTTTTAGAGTTCGATCGCGAAGGTCATTATGTGACGCCGTCGATTAATCTTGTCACCAAGGCGGATCCAGAAAGCGTATATCAAAAGTCAGAGGTGTTTGGTCCAAACGTAGCGATTTACATAGTCGATGAGTTCAATGAAGCGCTGAAAATTGCAAATCAATCAAGTTTTGGTCTGGTGCTGTCAGTTTTTTCTAAAGATCGAAAATTATACGACCGGTTTTTGCGCCAAACCCGAGTGGGTTTGGTCAACTGGAATCGGTCGACCGTAGGGGCGAGTAGCAAGCTTCCGTTTGGGGGAATGGGAAAGTCGGGAAACAATCAACCCGCAGGGACATTTGCCATCTACAGCGTGACCTATCCGGTTGCTTGTTTGGAAGATCAATCGCCGCTTGATTTGAGCAAAATGCATCCGGGAATGAATTTCAATTTGGAGAGTTTCAATAAGTGAGAATATTAGCCCTAGACTTTGGTGACGTTCGAATTGGAGTCGCAATTAGCGACGAGATGGGTTGGACAGCGCAGGGAGTGGGGTTTATCAAACGCGCGTCGCTTGAAAAAGATCTAAAAGAATTGGAGCGAGTCATTCAGCCTTTTGGAACCGTTGATGAAATCGTCGTTGGAATGCCCTTTAATATGGACGGTTCTGAAGGAGAAAGGGTTCACAAAACCCGAAAATTTTGCGATGCTTTGTCAAAGCGGTTTAATATTCCAATTATTGAAGTGGATGAACGGTTAAGCTCAATGGAAGCAGAAAAACTCATGATCTCATCAGATGTGAGTCGATCCAAAAGAAAAGGAAAAATTGACCAACTTGCAGCGAGCATTATTCTACAAACATATCTTTCGACGAGGATGAAATGAAGAAGCTATTTGCAGTTTTATTTGTCATTGCGGGTCTTGCTCTGGCATTTGAGATTGGAAGCAACATTCATTTTATGCTCAAGCCAACATCGACGGACTCTACTCCTAAAATTATTTTAATTGAACCGGGATCATTTAATCAAACCGTCGCCCTTCTAGAGAGAGAAGGGCTTATTTCCGATGCTAAGAGATTTCGAATAGCCGTTCGTATCATGGGCATGAGCGGCCGAGTTAAGATCGGTGAATATCAAGTGTCTGCCGATATGTCGCCGTTTCAAATTTTAAGAATCATCTCGTCAGGAAAGAGCATTCTTCACGCCGTTAAGATTCCTGAGGGCTTTAATATCGACCAAATCGCTGAGGAGCTGGCTAAGAAAAATTTGGTGAGTGTTGAGGAGTTTACGGCCATGGCCCGCGATCCGCGAATGGCCAAGTTACTTGATGTTGAAGGCGACACTTTAGAGGGATACCTTTATCCCGAGACCTACAGCTTTACCCATTTTACTGGCGTACGAACTATCATTCAGACCATGGTTGGAAAGTTTAAAGAAGTTTGGGAGCGCGAATTGAGATTCGGAGCTCAAAAACTTGGATATAGTCAAAAATTTGTAGTGACGTTAGCAAGTATTGTTGAAAAAGAAACGGGTGCGGCGATTGAGCGACCGGTGATCGCAAGCGTTTTTCATAATCGACTTAGAATCGACATGCCTTTACAAAGTGATCCGACGGTTATTTATTCAAAACCTCCGTCGGAGCGTTTAAACATCACGCGAGCGGACTTAGTGTCTAAAAATGATTACAACACCTACACAAAAAAGGGATTACCCAAAGGGCCTATTTCAAATCCTGGTAAAGACGCCATGATTGCAGTCATAGAACCTGCTCACAGCAAATTTCTTTATTTTGTTAGCCGTAACGACGGTTCTCATCAATTTTCCGAAACTTTAAAAGAACACAATATGGCGGTTCAAAAGTTCCAAAGAAATGCAAAAGCTCGAGAAGGAAAGAGCTGGCGCGATCAGGCAGAAAACCCTCAGCTCACTAATAAGAAATAGTCGCAGACTCAGGCGTAGGGTCTACAGCTCGTTTGCTGAGAATCCTTTCTCTCGAAGCTAATTCATTGATCATCAAAAATTGGAGGCCAACCTCTGTTATTTTACCTTTCAGTGCCGTTCGAAACCGGCGGAGGCTCTCGGCTTCCATACCGTACGGGCCATTCGCATATTGATCACAGGCCGGCAGGCCCGCGGCGAAGTGAGTGTCGGGGCAAGCGGCGTGGAGCATACCAGCCTCTGGTCCGTGGCCATCGGAGTGGCGGGCTTCGTGTACCAATTGACTTATTTGAAATCCGCGCAAAGAAAGTTCGTCTTTTATGGGGCGATCGAAAAATACTTGCCCCGTTCTAATGATTCCAGCCCGTGGGGAAA
>JADLCR010000019.1 GCA_020847095.1 Oligoflexia bacterium
ACCTCAAACACACAAAATGGCCTCAGATGCGAGGAGACGAAATGGGCTTTTAGCGAAGAGCTCAGAGCCAGACAAGGAAAGCGAAAGAGTCCCGACGGGAGTGTGCACAAGCGCACATGACCTAGGGACGACTGAGCTTGACGATGTATGGCGATAGAGATCTGAAGCTAAAAGTGGCGCGGCCGGCAGGAGTCGAACCTGCGACCCTCAGATTCGTAGTCTGATACTCTATCCAACTGAGCTACGGCCGCTTGCGAGAACTGATCCCGTGGTCTAGCATAAGGGTCTCTCCAAAAGCAAGGATCGAACCATGGAGCTACTACAGAGCGTTGTTTTAGGCATTGTACAAGGGTTGGCGGAATTTTTACCCATTTCAAGCAGCGGGCACTTAATTGTCATCCCTTGGCTATTCGGTTGGCAAGATCATGGGCTGACCTTTGATGTAGCCCTTCACCTTGGAACCCTGGGCGCGGTTTTCATTTACTTTAGAAAAACTTGGTGGGATTTGACCAAGGCCTGTTTCAAGCTCAATAAATTCAGGGACCTTGATCGCAATATCGATCAGAGACTGATTGTATATCTTGTTTTGGGCTCCATTCCTGCGGCTCTTGTGGGTCTTTTCTTAGAATCCATTATTGAGTCCGTTTTTCGCCAGCCCTTGCTTGTGGCCTCCACTCTGGGCTCAATGGGAGTTGTTATTTGGGCCTGCGACCGATTTGGAAAAAAGACCTTAACTGTTGAGGGACTCACTCTTTCGCAAGTATTGCAGATTGGTCTCGCGCAGTGCTTAGCTCTGGTTCCGGGGGTGTCTCGCTCTGGCATCACCATGGCCGCAGCTTTAAAATTGGGTATGAAAAGAGCTGAAGCTGCAAAGTTTTCTTTTTTACTTTCTTTTCCCATAACGCTCGGTGCTTGTTTGTTGAAACTGCGGCACCTGACCGTTTCCGATTTAACTTTACAGTTTGTGATTGGGGTTGTGGTTTCTGGATTTACCGGATGGCTCGCAATCGGTGGGTTGATACGCTTTTTACAAAAACAAAGTTTCGGAGTGTTTGCGGTCTACCGATTGATTTTTGCTGGAATCATCTTCAGCGTTTATTTTTTGCGCTAAAGATACTGGCTTTGCCAAAGGAAACCACCGAAAGACCTCGTTGAGGTCACCCCGCAGCCGATACCAAATTTGATTGAGTGTCTTTTCGCCAATGACAAAATCTCGAACATCTTTAAATCCCACTTCGAGAACCAATGAAAGATCTGAAAATCCCTTAGCCCCTTCACAAAACTGAACCGGATGTCCCGTGGATTTTGAAAATTGAACGTAGAACAAACCTTTCGGGCCTCCGTGCAAAACCATTCCCATTTGTCCAAGAGCTTCACTTTCAAATTCAATAAGCGCTCTTAAAAAAAGAGTAATGGCTTCAATCCCCGCTGAAGGTCCAAGCTTTATTTCCTTTAAGCTAAGGTAAAAGAGCTCGCGACAAAGCGGAACCAATGCCCGCCCCTGAGCGGTCAGGGCATATTCCACTCGTGGCGGATATTCGTAAAATTCCTGACGGGCAATCCACTGCAACTCTACAAGCTGATTGAGCTTTCTTGACAACTGATCATGTGAAATTTCCCCGATTCGTGATTTGAGCGTTCCAAACCGATGGGGCTCCAACGATAATAAAAAGAGAATTTCCAATTTCCAACGATCACCCAACTGATCGGCAACCTTTGAAATCGGTACTATAGACGACGCTTTGCTCACAAATTGAGAGTAATACAGCGGCGACCGGGATTTGAGTCCAGGAATCTCCTAGAATTGAAAACTAGACGTTGGTCAAAAGAGAATGCCCAGTCGGATTTGATCAACCGTGGGCTTTCGGCCGCTTCCAATGTTGGATGATGCAAAAACAAGACGTCCAATAAAAAATTCGAAGCTATAGTCTTCGGTTCTGAACCCTTGCCAACCAATACCCACCTGAGCAATGGGGCCGGCCTCTAGATTTCTATTTGAACCCCCGTAGCCAACGAATAATCCCACAAACGGAGAGCCTCCATGAAACCTTGAAGCTCCATGAAATTTCCAACCGGCGCCAAGCCAAGTGATGGGACTAGATCCCGCTTGACTAGAAAGAAAGTTGTGGTCATAGAACATTGAAAAATCCCCTTGGGGAGCGGTGCGAACATCCATGGCGAGCCGAATGTTTATTTTAGAGCCAACTCCACTTCCAAGATCTTCTGATATTGCATGTCCGAGACCAATATATAAGCGATGATGGCGATTAAGATGCTGAAAGAGATCGCCGTCATAACTTTCAAGGACCTCCGCATCAATGATTGAAAGGACGCTGACAGAATCGGGATTAATATTCGCACCCTTTGGCAATTCCCCCTTCACTCCAGTGACGACAAGCCGAAAGGGATGACCCCAATCTCCGCGAATACCCCATTTATTGATCGTTTGAACCCGCAAGAAGTACACGCCCGAAGGTAAATCAACGTTTAACTTATTTTCTTTGGCTCTGAAGGATCGAATGACCTTAGAAAACTCACCGTCGTCACTGAGTTCGATTTGATATTGAACGGCCCGCTCGACAGGCTTCCATTTAAGCCTTACTGGTTTGGCTTCGGCCGGAAACCCAATGATCATCGTCATCAAAATAAAAAGACCCTTGGTCAAATGCGCCAAGGGCCTCTCCGAATACTTTGTTTTCATCTTCTATTTAGAAATAAATACCAAATCTCAACACGTCAACGTTTGGTGTGGAGCTCACGCGAACAGTGCTTGAGCTAAATACCATCGTTTTAACCCAAGCAAATTCAAACGTGAAGTCTTTGGTTCGGAAGAACTGGCCACCGACACCAACTGTTAATGTTGGGCCCGCGTCTGTGAATCGATTTCCACCGCCGTAACCAACCGAGGCTTCGAAAATCGGGCTATTATTTGCTCCGCGATCAACCGTGTAGAACATAAAACCAGCTCGACCCAAGGTAATGTTAGAAGCACCGGCAGAAGCTGTGTTGAAGCTATGATCGTAACGCATAATCACATCAGCTTTTTCCCAAATTGGAATTGTATAACCAAAACTTAGGTGCGTTTTGGTTCCCACATCGGTTCCGAGTAGATCTTCAGAAATTGCGGGACCAATACCAATAAACCATTTATTGCGCGTCGACATGGTAAGCCCGCCGCCAATTGATGCGGTTTTTCTGGTTGGCGCAGTTTCTACTTTAGCCGTTGGCGCCACCGGAGCTTCTTCGGTTATTGAAGCCTGCATCTCTTTAGCCAAGCTTGCTGAAGCGTCGCCAAATTCGTTAGCCGATCCAACCGTGACTTCGGCCGTAGCTGCAGCCTTTCCGTTTTCGATACGATCAACGAACACCCTAAAGGATTCGCCGGACCGCTCGAGTCTCGGTAAGAATGTGTATTTGGCTTCTTGAGAGCCCGTTAGCTTCCAGCCCCGAGCCGTAAACGCGTTTCGTAACGCATCTCTAAGCTCTTGGCCTTGAGCCTCTACCCCTTTTTTAGCCACAGTCTTACGAACGTAAAATGTGGTTTGAGCAAAGCTCAAGGAGGTAAATAACAAGGTGAATAGAATCCCGGCTAACTTCATGTTGTAACCCTCCACGACGCGAGTCCATTGATGTTCAGTAACTGTAACCAAGTATATCGAATTTATTTCGCAGGGCAACGTCCAGTTCTTTAATTTGAGACCTTTGTCAGATAAATAACTTGGAAACTATTCTTTGATCCAGGCGTTTTGAGATTCTAATCGTGTTGCTGGAGCCAGAAACTCCAAGCCGGACTCCGAATAATGGTGACTTCTAAGCTGTTGCAGAATCTCCGCTTCTAAATTTCCAATGATTTTCGACCGTCTTTTTTCAAAGTGTTCGAGCAAAAGCTTCAAAGTCATCTGGGTCTTCATTCTGGTGACGCGCTCGCATTGAGTCATTAATTCTCGACCTGCAAATGAACTCCGATAGCTTCCGATAAGCACTTGAAGGATGCCAGATGCAAACCCATTATATCCGTCACTAAACCATTTCAATGAAAGCTCTTCCAGCCCCGCTCGGTCTACGGCCCCTCGAAGCGCCCCAATAATGAACTTGCGACAGCTGTCAAAAAGACCATAAATCTTGCCATTGCAGGATTTTTCAATCCCCAATAGCGTGGAGCCAAGATCGTAATGAGTCGTAGGATTATTTGGATCCAGAACATAACTCTGCGCCAACAGTCCAAACGCCTCATCTTTTTTGATATCAATTCCAAGCTTTTCTTGAATGATCATGAGCTTGGCCTGAAGTCTTAAAGACTCGGCTTGAATCCCCGCTGAAAACCGCTGAAGCCTGGGATTTCTGGTGAAGCCCAGTAAAGCCTCTCTAATTTCTGCCACCGTATGCCGCCTTTGGGTTCTTATTTCGGAGCTTGTCGGCTTTGGCTCAGCAGCCAGTTCATTTACTGTTACAGAAATTTTCTCCAACACTTCTGTCGAGGCATGAAACTGTTCAATGGCTACTTGTAGATCTGTATTCAGATGCACGCCTTCACTTGCGGCAGAATTAACCCCTAGTTTTCGAATAAGCTCACATGACGTGGCGATCGGGGCAAATCCAACACGATCTTCTGGGCCAAACGCGCCCACAGGCGGAAGATCTTCAATAATACAAAACCCCGACATCCCATCAAAAAGTCGAGTTGAAACCATGGTCGCCGAATGCACCACTCCCCCAGGAACCAAGATTCCAATCAGCAAAATAATCAATTGTTGGCCTAGTTTTGGGAAGGCACCCAAATGGTTCTTCATCGCTGCATCTATATAAGCAATCTTTAAGCCCGCTCAGTTGCCACTACGTTGCGCATTTCAAGCCCAAAGTAGAGGCAATCAAAAGCCCTTGTGACAAAATTTGGCTCTTTTTAATTTCATTAAGAATTCCGAGAAGTCATACATGAATCGTGTCTACATCGTGCTTCTCATTACGGCAGCGCTTGCTGTTTCTAGTGTAGGGGCCACCTTTTCGATCGCCGGTCTCGCGCAGCTTTTTGCTGGGGCTTCATTTTCTGTGGTGCTCATGGCCGCCTCTTTAGAGTTTTCCAAACTTGTTGTTGCCGGATTTCTATATCGCTATTGGGGTCATATTAATCATTTAATGCGCACTTACTTATGCGTAGCGCTTGGAATCCTTGTGGCCATTACCAGTATGGGTATTTTTGGTTACTTATCCAAAGCTTACCAAACTTCGTCGCTCCAGCTGGTTGGGCTGAATGCAAGGGTCAATACGCTAAAGAATGAATATCAAAGAATTCAAGACGAAATTGCTCAAACCCAGGCATTTATTGATAGCGTCCCTCGATCGCGCATTTCCAAAAAATTTGCCCTTCATAAAGAATCACAACCTCACCTCCGAGCACTCAGGGAGCGTGGCGAAGAGAATCAGCGGCAACTTCACCAACTAGAACTCCAAAGGCTTAATGTGCAAACTGAGGTCGGTCCCATTATTTATGTTGCCGAAACCTTTGGTACCGAAGTTGATCGGGTGGTTCGCATATTGATTCTACTTTTTGTCTCGGTTTTCGATCCCCTTGCGATCTGTCTCGTTTTTGCAGCAAATCTTGCACTTCGTCTAAAAGAAAAATACCGTGGAAACGAGCGAAAAATTGCTGAACTCGCCTTAGCCAAACCCGTCGACCATCGCCGCAAATCTGCATAAGACTTGGCTCTTGCACCGCCTCAAAAAAGGTGCTACCCGTAAATGAATCATGAGTCAAAAACCGATTTCAGAGTTTATTGAGAAGCACTATCGTCATTTCAATGCAGCGGCCCTTGTCGACGCTGCAAAAGCCTACCGGACTTTATTGGATCAAGGCGGAAAGATGATGGTGACCTTAGCGGGCGCTATGAGCACCGCAGAGCTTGGAATTTCGCTTGCCGAAATGATCAGGAAGGACAAAGTTCACGCTATTACGTGCACTGGCGCCAACCTAGAAGAAGACCTCTTCAACTTAGTCGCTCACAATCATTATAAGAGAATTCCCGAGTATCGTTACTTGACTGCAGACGACGAAGAAAAGCTCCTGGACCAACACCTCAATCGGGTTACGGACACTTGTATCCCCGAAGAGGAAGCCATTCGCAAAATTGAACGGGTTGTTATTGAAGAGTGGTCCAAGGCTAGTGCAGCAGGGGAATCTTACTTTCCCCATGAATATCTATATAAGATAATCAAAAGCGAGAAGCTTGCATCTCAATATCAAATTCCAAAAGAGCACAGCTGGCTCATCGCAGCTTGTGAGAAAAACATTCCTATATATGTTCCTGGGTGGGAAGACTCAACCCTTGGCAATATTTTTGCCGGCCGCTGCATTCAAGGAAAGTTGAAAGTTCAGGCGATGAAATCAGGCCTTCAATACATGATGGATTTGGCAACCTGGTACGGTAAGGCTAGCAAAACCCCCATTGGGTTTTTTCAAATCGGTGGCGGGATCGCCGGCGATTTTCCAATTTGCGTCGTTCCCATGCTCCGCCAAGACTTAGCTCAAGAGGTCCCGCTTTGGGCTTATTTTTGCCAAATCAGCGATTCCACTACAAGCTATGGTTCTTACTCAGGCGCCGTTCCCAATGAGAAAATCACCTGGGAAAAGCTCGCCGCCGATACCCCCAAATTTATCGTTGAATCAGACGCAACGATTTGCGCACCACTGATTTTTGCTTACGTTCTTGGCCACTAGATACGGGATGCTTATCGTTCAACTCGCTATTTAAAATTAACTCTATCTTGGGCGATAACCAAGGCCGCCTCAAGATTATTCGAAAACGCGAGCTTATCGGTTTTTTCAGTAATCCCCGCTCGAAACAGCAGCTCTTGAGGTTGCTTTTGGAGCCTTGCGATTATGGCCAGAGTTCCTTGCTTTGAAAGTCTATTGAGCGCATTTTCAAATGCCACTAGTCCTGTTTCATCCATGACGGGAACTGAATACATATCAAAAATCACACACTGAGTGTCCGATCTCACAAGCCTTAAAGTATCCATGGCTTTATCAGCTGCCCCAAAAAATAATGGACCTGCCACCTCATAGAGAACAACGCCTCTCGGAAGCTGAACATGCGGTGAAGCATGCCCCTCTCCGATCAACTTGGCAGATGATATTGAAGCCATACGCTGCATGAACAAAAGCGCTGCCAATACAACTCCCACGGCCACAGCGATAACCATGTCAAATAGAACGGTCAAAACGAAGCACGTAAGTAGGACGGCGACATCAGAGCGCGGGGCTACTCGAACGATGTGAATAAAGCGTTTGAATTCGGACATATTCCACGCCACCATGACAAGAAGCGCCGCAAGTGACGCCATCGGAAGATAAGAGAGAAGGGGCGCAAAAAGCAAAACCGCCAGCAAGATAAAGAGCGAATGGATCATGGCACTGATCGGAGTTTTGGCTCCATATCGAATATTTGTTGCCGTTCGAGCAATGGCGCCTGTTGCGGGAATACCGCCAAAAAAAGGCGTTACAATATTGCCTATGCCTTGCCCAAAAAGTTCGGCATCCGGGTCATGCTTTCCGCCCGACATTCCATCGCCAACGACAGCCGAGAGGAGCGATTCAATAGCTCCCAACATGGCGATGGCAAATGCCGATGGGAGCAATTGCCTGAGCGTTTCAAAGTTCAAATCAAAGTGTGCTCCACCAATTCCCGTCACCGACCAAGGGGCCGTGAACTGCGGAAGGATCTGAGGAATTCCTGAATGAATTTTTCCAAAAATATTGGTCGAAAATCGATTGCCAATGGTTGAAACCTCGAATCCAAAAAAATACCCCGCCCCACCAACAAGCAATGCCACCGAAGACAATACAATAAGTGGCGCGGGAATTCGCTTTGTCACTCTTGGGACGAAAACAAGCAAAAGCAGGGTTCCTAAAGCCACGGCGACCTCATTCAACTGAATGGTCGGTGCTGCCGCAATCATAACCTGAACTCGCTCCAAGAAATGATCCGGGGTTTTTTCAATTTGAAGGCCCAACAAATCTTTGAATTGTAAGACTCCGATAACCGTTCCAATGCCTGCGGTAAACCCGGTAGTAACAGGGTGAGGAATAAATTGAATCAACTGACCAAATCGCAAAACTCCCATGGCCATGAGAATTAATCCCGATAGAAATCCCGAGACGAGCAGGCCCCCCAAACCATATTGATTGAAAATGGGGGCTAAAATAACCACAAATGCCGCCGTTGGACCCGATACCTGTAGTGCCGATCCACCAAAAAACGGAATGATAAAGCCGGCGAAAATGGCGGTGTAAAGTCCGTACTGAGGCGGAACTCCGACGGCTATAGCTAACGCCATGGCCAAAGGGAGGGCCACAATACCAACAACAACCCCCGCAGATAAATCGGCCTTGAAAGTTGATGCGTTATACCCTGAAGCCAAAGCCTCTTTTAGTGCCACGCCTGGAATTGAAATGAACTTTTTCTGTTTCTCAACGGCTCTAAGTAAGCGCTTTCTCACTTGTTATCCCCGAGCTAAGAATCTTGACCAAGTTAAAAACCCGTCAAAAGACCTAGATCCCGTTTCGTCGTTATTTTTATGAAAATTCTAATTTAGAATTTTATCGAAGACGACTCGTCATAATGATATTCTATTAGCAATGGAAAATGACAACCGAAAATTCAAAAAACCTCTAATTTACTCCTGTTCAGGTTGTTCGAGCGCGGCTCAACTAGCCAATTGCGTCGCGATCCGTCTGGATCGCGAAGGTCTGGCCGAGATGTCGTGCATCGCCGGGGTGGGCGGCGATGTAACTTCGCTTGTCGACATCGCGAAGTCAGGGCGAGAAATCATCGCCTTAGACGGTTGTCCTTTGCAGTGCACGGCGAACTGTTTAAAACGACACGGAGTAGTTCCAAAATATCATCATGTTTTGTCACAATATGGGATCAAAAAAATCCAACATGGGGACTTTTCACTAGAGCAAGCCGAAGAAGTGTACAAGATAGTCTTAACCAAAATTGCCTAAATCGAAAATCCTTTACAGCGACGTTACCCTTCAGGTCCAGTTTTAAACACCGGCCTCCGATTTCTGATTTTTGTCTGATAAACTAATTTTGTTTACCGATTCTGATCAACATTCAAATCAAGGTGGTGCATAAATGACTAAAAATGTTTGGCTTATAAATTTGTTTGGCTCTCCTTGTGCGCCGAGTTCTTTTAATCCGGACAATTCTTTGGCGGCACTGGCGGGCTCTCTCAAGGCATCTTCATATAAACCGCTGATTATCGATTATCAAACTCTATCTTGGTGTCAAAAATTCATTCCACCCACGATTGGCGAGCAGGTTCAAAAACATGTCAAACTCCTTCATTCTAATCCCGATGATCAAAACGCCCTCGAAACCCTGCAAGAGCTTAACCAACAACTTGAGCACCACCAAAAGCTAATTGTTTCTCAAATTGCCGAAGATTTAATTAAGGAAATTCACGCTAAAGAGCCACTGTTTATTGGATTAAAACTATACTCAGGAGAGGGTATTCATCTGACGCGATGGCTTGCTCGGCTTTTGCGGCAACAGACCCAAGTCCCCTTGGTGGGCGGAGGCCCTCTTGTGAGAGTCATCGGTAAAGAACTTCTAAACCACATGGATGAATTCGATTACCTCATTGACGGGGAGGCTGAACGTGCAATAGTAAAGTTTGCCCAATTTTTAGAAAATGGCAGTTCTCGCTCAGACGTACCTGGTCTTATATATAAAGGCAAGGCTGCGGTCGAAGCTCATCCAATAGATGCAATCAAGAACTTAGATGAGCTTCCAATGCCTTGTTATGATAAAGAGGTTTACCCAGCCTGCTATGAGGCTAACGAAAAGGCGCTTGTTTTTCAGATCGACGAATCACGCGGCTGCCCGAATGCGTGTTCGTTTTGCGTTCACCCGAGAATAAACGGAAAAGGGGTGCGATGTCGAAATCCAGAGCTCGTGGCAGAACACATTGCTCAACTCAAAGAGCGCTTTGGAGCCTTTGCATTTCGTTTTACTGGTTCGAATACCCCGGCAAAATTCCTGAACGCCTTTTCAAAGATCGTCCTGAAAAGAAATCTTAATATCCGTTATAGTTGTTACGCCTCAGTTAACATGTTGTCATTACCGGATCTCGAACAATACAAGAAAAGTGGGCTTTGCGGGGTTTTCATCGGTGTGGAAACATTGGACGAGCATATTCTTGATGTCATTATCAATAAGAGAGGACAAGGCTTAGAAAAAGTTCAGGCGGCTGTGAGTGCCCTTCTACAGCACGAGATCTTTGTTACAACCAGTTATATTTACCCTATGCCCGGGGTAAAAATCGATTCTACCGAAATGCTCAGAGACTTTATCTTGAAGAATTTTGTTACTAAAGAAAAAGAAGTTGGATCAGTGATGGTAGTTCCCGGACTCGTTATTCCAGGAACTCCTTGGTACGACCAGGCGGAAAAATTTGGTTTCGTAATAAAAGACAAACGACAACTAATAAGTGATTATGTCAATATTGTTATGCGACTATTTATGCCGAAGTCGCTTATGGGTGACGTGGCATTTACATATAACAATCAGTCGTTTCGTGAATTGTCTCGTGAGTCGGACCGCTTTAACAAAGAACTCGCAAAAAGTGAAGTATTGCTGTCAATCACGGACGACTGGATGCTGATGGGTAAGCTTTCCGGCCGTTCCCTGAAAGAATTCAAGACTCAGTCCATACAGTCTTTAATGAGTGGTGATTATGACGAGCTCGAGCGAATGATTAAAACGATCAATCATAATTCACGAGAAGAAATTTTTGATCAGCTCGACGATAATCGCATTGTGGCGGCTTAACTCTGTAAGGTTCCTAATAGTTATTATTGCTACAGTCTGGTGAGGGCCAACATGAAAACCTTGCATTACGTTACAAATCCCTCGGTTCTGGCGTTTATGACGAGGGCTTTTTGGCCATCAAAAGGTTTTAAGAGCACCGAGGAACTGCCTCATTTTGAAATAAGTCAGAATAACTTTTGTTTCACTGAAAAGTTGTGTTCAGAAATGTATAGGTTAACTCAAATTCCTTATTTAGAAAGTCTACCTATATTTTTTCCTCACACGATGAGCTTTCGACTGGTCATGAGAATGGTTACTGATCCTGATTTTCCTGAGCCGATTTGGAACGCCCTTCAACTTCGAAATGAGATCAAACAGTTTTGCCCTCTTAGGGTGAATGACACTGTGAATTTTAATCTGAAGACCCATTCATACAAATTCTTGGAAAAAGGCGTCGAAGTGGCGTTCATCAATGAAGCTCGCAAAGATGGGGTTCTAAGCTGGCAAAGCGTCACGACCTTTTATTACCGTGTCGCGCACGGAAGGCCACCAGACGCTTCAATAGGATTATTGCCGAAAATTTCGAAAGCTCCAACAATCAATTATGTTCTGCCAAAAGGTGGGGGCCTAAGGTTCGCAAATTTATGCGGTGATTTTAATGGAATTCATCTATTCAATCTTTACGCCAAAATGTTTGACTTCAAATCGGCGTTTTTGCACCCTCATCGCGCAGTCGGTTCTGCGCTGGCTCATATTCCGTTGACCGAGAGTTACCCTCGCGAACTTGATCTATGGTTTCGCGGACCCATTTCGTACGGGGCCAATGCTCACCTCGCCATAGAGAAACAAGAAAAACAGATCGATTTTGCAATATATACAGATGATCCCCGACCTGGAATTATCGGGAGGCTTAAATAGTCACTTTGACACCCTTCTTCAATTGGCACCCATTTTTACTGTCGAATAGTCAAATTTCTAAGTGGAAATGTGGATAACAATAAGGTGATATTCGCCGATGGATGCAATCTGTGAAATCGCCCAAATCTGCTCGGGATGCCCTAAATCGGCAACCCCTCTAGAAACTCAACATAAAGAAAAATCGGACCATTTGGCGCATCTCTTAAAATCCCGAGAAGTGTCTTTTGAAGACCCTATTGACATCAAACCTACAGTTTCGTGGCGTAGCCGGGATAGGGCCGACTTAACCGTCGAAATTCAATCGGGCGCAAAAACCATAGGGCTTTTTAAAACCGGCACTTTTGAAGTTGCCGACATGATTAACTGCGCACAAATGAGCGCGGAGCTTGAAGAATGGTTGATTGAGTTTAGAAAATTTCTTCCTCCGGTTCAAAAAGGAAGCGTCAGACTTCGGGTTGCGCCAGACAAAACCCGCGGGCTGTGGCTCGATTTTTCAAACAATGATGTGAAGATGCTTTTCGATGACTCGTCATGGCTGAGAACAATCCCCCAAGACGTTATCATTGAAGTTGGACAGCGACGAAAACGTCTAAACCTTACTGGTAACCGACCCAAACTAGAAGATCCACAGTTTTTTCCGTGGTTTGAAACATATAGAGCCCGTGACCTCGCGCCGCTTGCGATTTTTTCTCAGATAGCAAGTTTTTCGCAACCCGGTCGAGCGACCAATAAAGTTTTGATTCAGGAGTTTTATAATTTGTTGTCATTAACCCAAAGTACTTCGTGGCTTGAAATATTTTGCGGCTTCGGAAACTTTACTTTAGCTCTAGCCAGCTATGGATACCCTGTTTGCGCCCTAGAACTTGATTCACTTGCGATCGAAGGTGTCAAAAAGTCATCTCAAGCCGCCCAGCTGGAACATTTAATAGATATCAGAAAAGAAAATGCCCTCAAACTCGACCCTTCACGATTTCAAAGAGACATGGGGCTCCTGGTTGACCCGCCGAGATCGGGGCTTGGCAAACTTTTGGACACGCTTTCTCAAGTTAACCCCAAAAAACTTCCACAAGATTTCATTTATGTCTCTTGCTTTGCCGACTCATTGTCAGCCGACCTGGCACGCCTTGAATCTTTTGGCTATAAAATTCAAAAGGTCCTCGGAGTGGATCAATTTCCACAATCGGCCCATTGTGAATGGCTCTGCCTGTTGAAAAACGCAAACTAAATTCTCATCTCTAGCCTGGTTCACAAATAATAAAATCCATCCCCTGGGGGATGGATTTTATTATGGCGGAGGAGGTGAGATTCGAACTCACGATACCCGTGAGGGTATGCCAGTTTTCAAGACTGGTGCGATCAACCGCTCTGCCACTCCTCCGTTTAAGCTCGATTTGGCGCCAAGCTACCCAAAGTCGCGCAGTGAATCAAGGCCCAAGACTTGGGATACGATCAAAACCGCAATACTTTTTCAGAACCTGAGGAATAATTACGGATCCGTCGGCCTGAAGGCCATTTTCGAGCAATGCCACTAGGGTTCGTCCGACGGCAAGACCAGACCCATTAAGAGTATGTACAAACTGGGGCTTGCCTCCGTCTTTGGGTTTAAACCGTATGCCTGCCCGGCGGGCCTGAAAGTCTTCGAAATTAGAACAGCTGCTGATTTCCCGATAGGCATCCTGGCCCGGTAACCAAACCTCTAAATCATAGGTTTTTGCCGATCCAAATCCCGTATCTCCTGAGCAAAGACTGACTACTCGATAGTGAAGTCCCAACGCTTGAAGAATTTTTTCAGCGTGACTAGTAAGAACCTCGAGTTGCTCATAGGATTTGGTCGGATGGCTCAACCGCACGATTTCAACTTTATTGAACTGATGCTGCCGGATTAGTCCCTTCGTGTCTTTCCCATAGGATCCCGCTTCCGCCCGAAAACACGGCGAGTAGGCCGCAAAAGCAATCGGCAACTGGTCTTCTGACAAAATTTCTTCGCGGTAAAAATTTGTAACCGGAACTTCTGCCGTTGGAATCAAAAAGTAATCTGTTTTTTCGAGCTTAAAAAGGTCTTCTTCAAACTTTGGTAACTGCGAAGTTCCAATAAGCGATTGTCGATTCACCATGAACGGCGGAATCATTTCTTCGTAACCATGTTCAGTTGTATGTGTATCTAACATGAAGTTAACCAAAGCACGCTCAAGCTTTGCGGCATGAGAGCGGACAAAAGTAAAACGGGCCCCCGTAACTCTTCCTGCACGCTCAAAATCCAAAATGTTTAGCCGCTCACCAATTTCCCAATGTTCAGACGGTTTTACAATCTTTGGCTTATCGCCCCAGGTTCTAACCACCTTGTTCTGTTCGGCACTTTGACCGCGAGGCACTGACTCGTGAAGAGTATTTGGAATTCGCATGAGGAGCTGCTGCACTTCTTCATCTCGAACTCCCGATTCCGCTTCTAGCCGCTTAACCTCTCCGCTGAGCTCCTTCATTTGTTCTAAAAGAACCGAAGCATCTTGTTTGTTCTTCTTTAGTTGTGCGATTTCTTGGTTTACTTTGTTTTGTTGTGCTTTAAGAGTTTCTGATTTTGATATCAAATGGCGTCGCGTTTCATTAACAGCTAAAACGCGATCAATTTCCGTAATATCAAAGCCTCTCATGGAAAGGTTTTTCTTCACGTCCTCAGGGGCGGCCATGATTTTTTTTATATCAAGCATGTTCAATCCTTTTCGAACTTACTGACCAGGCGCTACCAAGATATACATTCGAAGAAGCATGGCGGTCATTACACAAAAGAGATTGAATAGCAGAACTCCGGTGTACTTCCAAGCTTTGCTTAACTTTAGAAAGATTCCAATGCAGGCAACAATGACGAAGGTAAAACCAAAATTACCCACTCCAAAAAACTGCCTTAAAACGAGAGCCAGGGTGAGCCCCACAAGGCTTCCGGTCAAAATCTTAAACATAATAAGCCCTATGCTGACGCTGGACTCTTTGAACCGCACTTGCATTTTCTTCAGCATTTTTCCCCCGTCTAATCCAACTCTTTGATCTTGTTTTGAATTCGGTCTTTGTCTGGAGGGCTCGGATTCAACCGCAAGTATTGACGGTAACTTTCAGCCGCTTCCTTTGCCTGCCCTTTTATTTCAAACAATTCGCCTTGTTCTTTATATATTTCCGGATAACCCGACTCCTTGGCAACAGCAATTCTTAACATCGATGCCGCTGCGTCCACACTTCCTTGGGCCCGGTAGGCCTTCGCAATTTTGACGTAAATTTCAGCCCCCACTGGACGAATTTCAATAACCTTCTGATACTCCTTTGTGGCCAACGAAAATTTGCGCGACGCCATTAAGATGTCGCCCGCAAACTCATACGGATCTGCGAGCTTCGGATTGAGTTTCTTCTCCTCTTCAAGCTCCTTGAGAGCTTCGTCGCCTAGACCTAACGAAAAGTTCGCGCGCGCCAGATTGTATCTCACTCGCGGGTAAAGTCCGTTTGTTTGAATCACAAGCTTGAAATAGCGTAAAGCGTCACTTGGCTTGTCGGCTTTTAAATACAGTTCGCCCGCTCTAAACAATCCTGCCGGATCCGATGGATCTGCTTTTGATGCGCCCAAATAACTCTTCAATGCGGCATCAATCTGATTTTGAAAAAGCTGAGAGTCACCGAGTAGCAAAAGCGCTTCTTTATGCCCCTGATCGGCGGCAACGACTTGAGACAAGACCGTCTCCGCTTGAGAGTATTGCTCGTCTTGAATCAAAATTTCTCCAAGGCCCACTCGATAAGTCAAATTGGTAGGAAATTTCTGAATTAATCCTGAGAGATATTCTGAACCCGACTTAACTCCCTCAAAAGCCGTCTTTGCTTTCGCATACGTCACTTGAGCTTCGCTGTTTCCAGAGTCAAGTTCGATGGCACGTTTTGAAAACTGCAGCGCTTTAACCACATCTCTTTTCATCAGCTGAATCTTCGCCATCACGTCGTTTAATTTTGAGTCAGTACCATAAAGCTGAAACGCCCTTTGTGCGTAGACCTCAGCGGCGGCGGCGTCCCCTCGACGTATATAAATATCCGCGTAGCCACGGTAAACTTCATAGCTTTTCGGATTAACTTTTAAGGCTTGCTCTAAAGATTTCACGGCACCATCAAAATCAAAGCGCTCGGCACGATATTGAGCCAAAATCACGTAAGGCGCCATAAACTTTGGATCCGCTACTATGGCCTTTTGAAGATATTCAAAAGCATTTGACGGTTGATGCAAAGCCCATAACGATTCTCCCGCTCTAAGCGCCGCTCTTGAGTTCTTTGGATTCGCATCAAAGGCCGCTCGAAATTGGGCTTGCGCCGCCAAGTGATTTCGCGATTGAGCGTACTGTTCACCCATGAGCATATAGGTGCGCTCGTCTCCTGCTGGAGTTGCTTGATCCACTTGAGCACCAAATCTTTGCAAAAAGTCTCTGACATCGGGGTCACTTGGATTTACCTTGAGAGCTATTTCCGCCTGCCGCCGACTTTCTTTTGCGTTGCCATCTTTTAACAATATGCTCGCCAAAATATAGCGACCCCGTGACTCTACTTGCGGCAGCAGTCGCTCGTTCCCATCGAGACCCGCATTGAGATACTCGAGCGCCCGATCATCATTGCCAAAATATTTGTGTTCAACGACACCAAGTTCAACTCGTGCTGCCGCATGATTGGGGTTGATTTTAAGTGCCTGAATCAAAAATTTTTGCGCCGAAGCCCCATCACCCAATCGAGAATGGGCGAGCCCGGCCAAATAATAGGGTTTTACCCAGCTCGGCAAAAGAGCGGCCGCTTTTTCAAAGTAGGCGATGGCTTGTTGATAATCTTGATTTTGCATAAACAAAGTGGCGCGCAAACCGTATAAACGACCTTCTTCTGGAAGCTTAGCCAATAGGTTGTCAATTTGAGTTTGAGCTCCAACGGATCTACCCAGGATCATATCCACAATGGACAATGCGACTCCATGATGATTGCCATAGGATTCTGCTTGAGCCATGAGTTGCAAAACACCCTGAACAGTTTGAGTCTCGACATTGTCCTGACGGGTAAAAGGCCAAAGCTCTGCCTGTGTCATCAAAAGACTAAGCAGGGCCTCTTTATGAGTGGGCTGAGCTTCAATCGCTACAACAAAGGCCTCTTCAGCTTTTCTGTAGTTCGAAAAGGTGTCTTTAAGAAAGAAAACTAAACCTTTCTGATAAAAGTTTTCCGCGGCCGCGGGCCCACCCTTGCCAGTTGGGTTGGGTACCATCAGACTAATCGCTGGCTGACGGCTGCCTTTTTGGTTGATGGTGAAAGCGTAATAGAGAAGTCCCCCAGCAACCAAGATCAACAAGAGTGGAACGATACTTAAACTCTTCTTTTTGATCTTTTTGCGTTCTTTCATTTCAATGATTTGAGTGGCCGTGGGGGGCTTTGGAACCGGATCCCCTTCTCGCAAGGGCCTTGTGTGAGTAAATTGAGTGTGGCTCGCAGGCTCACGTTCAACTTCGGGCTTTTGAGCAGAATCGGGTTTCAGTTTTCGACTTTTTGTTTCGCCGGCGATAATTTTATAAGTCCCCGAAGACCCAGTGGCTTGGCTCCCCATGGTTTTTTCTTCTTTTTTGTCTGCCGGACTCACCTTTGGACTTCGATTCCCAATGGCTTCTAGTACAAACTCGTAAAGCTCTGCTTCTGCTGACATGGCCATCCAATCACCAGCTGGGTAGTTGGCCACCTGCTCCTCACCGGAAAATACACCTTTAAGGAGAAGCTCTCGAATTTTGGCGGGCTCAAACGGTCCATAAATATGGCCGTCATGATTTCGAACAATCCACTTTTTGTGTTGAGAAGACATTACCTCAAGTTTAGGGTACGGCAATGATTCAAACAATGACTTCGACGCGACCGCTTCTCCTTGCCACGGCGGGTCACATTGATCATGGGAAGTCGACCTTTGTCCGGCATCTCACAGGGACCGATCCTGACCGTCTCCCCATAGAGAAATCCAGCGGCATGACCACAGATTTGGGTTTCGCCTTCGCTCCGGGTCTTGCGTTCTTGGACTGCCCTGGCCATGAGTCCTATATTCAGCACGCGCTGACAGGCTTTTCTGTGGTCGATGGAGTTTGCCTTATTATTGATGCAACGAAAGGCCCCCAAGAGCAGACCTTTGAACACTTATTTGCCATTTCAGGAATTCGAGTTCCTCAAGTTTTAGTTGTGCTTTCTCATGGTGATAAAGTCTTAAAAGATCAGGAACAAAATCTTATTGAAAAAACTGAACAACAGGTTCGTCAGTTTTTTAATTACGACGTTTCAATTCAAACAACAATCTGGTCTCCAAAAACGGATCAATCCCAGATCTACAGCAAACTTTTAAACTTCTTTAAACCTACTCTTAAGTTCAAAGACGGTCCCCTTAGATTTTTTATTGATCGAAGCTTTTCGCTACCTGGAGTGGGGCCCGTTTTCACCGGCACCCATATTCAAGGGACAGTAAAACGGCACGATCACGTTCAACTTTGGCTTTCATCGAAGCACCCGACTAAGAAAATTCAAATTAAGTCTATTAATAGAGAAGGGAAGCCTTTGACTGAGAGCCCGAATTTTCCCTCAAGATTAGCGCTCTCTCATGACTTTACCGTGCCCGCCGAGGTCAGAAGAGGATCTTTGTTACTTTCTCCAGAAATTGGTTTTAATAACTCGGCCCTTGGGCGCACCCGATTTAGAACTAAAGACATCGACGGAAAAAGACTGCTCGCGCAAATTCGAACCCTTCAAATCCCAGTCCAAGTGTATGTGCTTGAAAGCGAAGTGGTGCGCTTGAAGTTTCCGTACCCGATTCCGATTTTGAATCAAGATCAAGTTTTCTTGCGCTTTCCAGATCGAAAGCCCGGCCTCGGACACTTGGCTGCCGTCGTTGATCTTTTTGAGATTTATACTAAAGAGCGCTCTCAGCCCAAAAATCGGAACCGGGATATCAAGCCCAATAAATCTTCAGCTCGACCGGAGGCTGATTCAAGAATTGAAAAACTAATAAATGATTCTGGGCGATGGGACTTGCTCTTAGCTGGAGATGATCTGATCAAAGCGCGGGCACTTTCTAAAGAAAATCGAGTCATTGAAGTCAAAGACGGTCAATTTCTAAGCGTTAATCAATTTTGCTTACTCCAAGGCTGGCTCATCGAGCATTTTTCGAAATCTAAAGAGCTCTCAATCAGTGATGTGAAAGATAAGTTCGGGATTTCAAGGCAACATGCTGTTCGTATTTTAGAGTTCTGTGATCGCCACTATTGGACTTTTCGCAAGGGATCCTCGCGGACGGCGTTTAAACTCCCGTCATCTTTCCGCCCAGCTGTTCTCCCGCCAAAACATGAACATGAACGTGAAAAACACTCTGACAGCCGTGGCCATTCGTGTTGATGACTGTTCTATATCCAGTGCTATCAAAACCTTCTTTTTTGGCAACTTGGGCGATAGCGCCATAAACAGAAGCCATGACGGACATTTCGCCTTCTTTGATTTCGTTTAAGTTCGAATAGTGCTTTTTGGGGATAAATAAATAATGAACCTTGGCCTGCGGCTGAATGTCTTTGAACGCTAAGACCGTTTCATTCTCGAAAACTTTTGCTGCCGGAATGGCGCCATCAACGATTTTGCAAAACAAGCATTGTCCCAATTTGGACCTCCAAGTTCCAACTTGAAACTAGACCAAGATCACGAAATTCACAAGTATCGCGCCAAAGTGGAACTCTCCAATGCTTCAAATGAACAATAGAACCGTTTCACCGATGGCATGGCGGTTGCTCTATAGAGGGTTGAACACGCTAGGAGGGGAACATGAAATCACGGATATTGATCATCGCCTACATCGCCGCCGTACTCTTAATCTCAAGATTTTCACATGCCGATGGATTTGGAACTGGACGAGGCTTGATCACAAACGCTTCGATTCACAAAACAACAAGCATCTTGAGCATCGAAGGGTATTTTAGCAATCCCTGTCAAAAAGACCCTCGCGTTGTAGCTGATTTGATCGACAACGAAAAGCTGGTCATTACACTTTCCGTGCGAACAACGATAACAGCAGCCATGTGCATCGAAACCTTGGGTCCGAAGTTCGAAATTTCTTATGACCTCAAGGAGCTTCCGCTTCGCCCCGGCAAGTTCTATACGATTAAATTTTCGCCCGCTCGCGACGACAAGCCCATCGAACTCAAGTACTTGTCTTGCAACACAGAGACATATGAAGTTTACAAAGAATTGATTGAAAAGGTTCCGCTGTTTTTTGAATCACCAGACTACTGGACTTTGCGCGCTAATTAACCCCAATTGCCTGTTTTAATTTTTCTGACACCCGACTTTGCCCCCCAAAGTCGGGTTTTTTTATGGAACCCGCTGGATGCGCGCTCCCAATGATCGAAGTTTACCCTCTAGATCTTCATAGCCACGATCTAAGTGATAAATGCGGCTAATGAGCGTCGAACCTTGGCTAACGAGTCCCGCCAACACTAAACAAGCACTGGCCCGCAGATCGGTTGCCATAACGGGAGCTCCCACCAACCCACCAGGTTTTCCGCGCACAACGGCCGTTCTGGTTTTGGGGGTTATGTCTGCACCCAATCGCATAAGTTCTTGCACATGCATAAAGCGATTTTCAAAAATAGTTTCGGTGATAATGCTGGTTCCCTGAGCCACACACATCAAGGCCATGAATTGCGCCTGAAGATCCGTAGCAAATCCCGGGTAAGGAGCTGTTGTAATATCGATCCCAGTCCAAATCTTGGGGGAAGAGACTTTCACGCCTTGGGTTTTTCCATGAAGCGTTTGAATCTTAAATCCTGACTCAATCATTTTCTGAATGAGAGCATCGATCAAAACTGGATTGAATCCTTCAACGGTGACTTCGCCACCGGTAATGGCTCCGGCAATCAATAAAGTGCCTGCCTCAATGCGATCGGGCATGATGTCGAAAGATGAGGCTTTAAGCTGAGAAACTCCTTTGATGGTGATCACCGAAGTTCCATGTCCGGTAATCTTAGCTCCCATTTTTATCAAATACTCGGCAAGGTCCACAATTTCGGGTTCCTTCGCCGCATTTTCTAGAACCGTGGTGCCCTCGGCAAGAGTCGCTGCCATCATTATATTTTCAGTCCCCGTAACCGTGACTGTGTCAAACATGATACTGGTGCCCTTGAGCTTCGAGCAGCGCGCCTCCACATACCCTTCTTTAATTTCTATCTGAGCACCCATTTTCTCTAAAGCTTCGAGATGAAGATTAATCGGACGCGCGCCAATAGCGCATCCGCCCGGCAAGCTCACCCTCGCAATACCGTACCGAGAAAGAAGCGGACCTAAACAAAGAACACTGGCTCGCATTTTTCGAACGAGATCGTAATGAGCTTCTTGATTGTCAGCTTCATCGGCTTCAATGGTCACTGTGTGGCCGTTCACGGAGGTTCGGCAATTCAGCGCCTCCAGAAGTTCACGGGTTGAATCAATGTCCTTAAGCTTTGGAACATTTCCCAAAATGTGCTTTCCGGAAGCCAGCAACGTTGAAAACAAAATGGGCAAGGCCGAATTCTTAGCTCCGCTAACACTCACGGTTCCGTTAAGAGAAACGCCACCTTCGACTGAAATTTTATCCATGTTTCTATATTACTGAGAATTCAAGTCCGTTGCACGCAGGATTCGCTGATGACCGGCCAAGTCTTGAAGAATCGACGCGTCCTTAAAACCCGCCTCTAAGGCCAGGGCCTTGGCTTCTTGACCTTGGCCCGAACCAATTTCCATAAGCAAAAGCCCTTGGGGCTTCAAGAGTCTCTTTGCGTTAAAAATCCAAGGGCGCAAGAGTTCTGTTCCCGTTTCGCCAGAAAAAAGCGCTTGAGCAGGTTCAAAGCATTTAACATCCACCATCAACTCAGCTTCTTCGCGCTTTCCGATGTAAGGAGGATTGGCCACGATCAAATCATAGGTTTCACCATCTGAGCCCCAGCTCGCTGCATCAGCGAGAACAAAACTAACTCGATCCGAAACCGATAGTTCGCTCGCATTTTGTTTCGCCACTTCAAGCGCGGCCTCTGAAACATCCAGAGCTCTCCACTGGGATTGGGGAAGCTCCAGGGATAATGTCAGCGCCAAGCAACCGGAACCAGTTCCAATATCTAATCCTTTGATACCCTCTAACCCTAAAGTCCAAGACTTTGATTCTTCGACAATCAATTCGGTTTCTGGTCTGGGGATTAAAACATTGGAATTAACTTTAAAAGGTCGGCCGTAAAATTCTTTGACTCCTGTGATGTAAGCAACCGGCTCGCGCAGCGCTCGTCTTCGAACTCGTAGCTTAAATTCTGAAAGCTCGCTCTCTGTGAGAGGTTGGTCTTGGCGAAGGTACAAATCCAGTCTTTTACAATTTAGCGCATTGGCCAGCAATATTTCAGCATCGAGTCTTGAAGATTCAATGCCTTTGCTTTGAAAGTGTTCGGTCGTCCAACTTAAAATTTTATTTATAGTCCAAACTTCACTTTTCATTGAGACTTCAGTGCCTCAGCTTGGTAGTGAGCGATAAGAGGCTCAATAACGTCGTCTATTTCGCCAGCCACAATCTTATCGATTTGATAAAGCGTGAGCCCTATGCGGTGGTCGGTCACTCGCCCTTGAGGAAAATTGTAAGTTCGAATGCGCTCGCTACGATCACCGGTACCGATTTGCCCCAATCTTTGCGCTGAAAGAGCGTCTTGTTGACGCTTCATTTCTGCATCATAGAGTCGTGCATATAAAATCTTTAACGCTTTGGCTCGATTCTTAATTTGAGATTTTTCGTCCTGACAAACCACCACGGTTCCCGAAGGAATATGCGTGATTCGAACTGCGGAATCTGTTGTATTAACGCTTTGTCCTCCGGGCCCACCGCTTCGAAAGACATCGATTTTTAATTCATTTTGATTAATATTTATCTCTACTTCTTCAACTTCAGGCAAGACCGCAACGGTCACTGTAGAGGTATGAATGCGTCCTTGAGTCTCAGTTTTTGGAACTCTCTGAACTCGATGAACACCGCTTTCATATTTTAGCTTGCTGTAAACCTTTGTTCCGCGCACTCCAAAAATAACTTCTTTAAAGCCGCCCATGTTACCGGGAGATGCCGACATCATTTCAAGAGTCCAGCCATTGCGATTAGCATACTTGAGATACATGGTGTAAAGCGCTTCAACAAAGAGTGCCGCCTCATCACCACCGGCGCCCGCGCGAATCTCCACAATGATGTTTTTGTCATCATTTGGATCTTTTGGAATCAATGCAAGCTTAAGGGTTTTTTCTAAATCAGAAAGCTCAGATTCGAGATTCTTAGAGTCTTCGAGCGCCAGCGCCCTCATTTCTTCATCCGATTCTTGGGCCAGCATTTCTTTAGCTTGGTCTAATTGGGATTTCTTTGTCTTATATTTTCGATAAGCCCCCACCAGCTCTTGAAGGCTCGAGTATTCCTTCATGAGATCAGAATACTTCTTGGCCTGACTGGTCACCTGAGGGTCTAAGAGCGCACGACCGACTTCTTCAAAGCGAGCTTCAACTTCTTCTAGTTTCTTAAACATCGATCAAAAAAAAAGAGTGAACGAATCTTCGTCGTCCACTCTCTCTCCAAGTTTTTAGTTCAAAGCTACTTCTTTGCGTATTTCTTACGGAAACGCTCCACTCGTCCTTCTGTGTCGATCAACTTATGCTTGCCAGTAAAAAACGGGTGGCAGTTTGAGCAAATATCTGTGGATATCTCTTTTTTAGTCGAACCTACTTCAAAAGTAGTTCCGCAAACGCAAACAACGCGCGCTTTATGATATTCAGGGTGAATTCCGTCCTTCATTTTTAACCTCAATTAATCGTCGAAAAGGTCTTTTTCTAGCAGCAAATCCACGGGTTTGGCAAGCCCCGTCATGTATTCATGCTGGTGATAAACTCCCCATTGGTTTTGGTAGCGGAGATCTTATCAAGTAAGAATTCCATGCTATCAATGACGCTCATGGGCTGAAGCACCTTACGCAGGATCCAAACCTTACCCATAGTCTCTTTACCGATCAAAAGGTCTTCTTTTCGAGTGCCTGATTTATTGATGTCCAAACACGGAAATATGCGTTTTTCCATGAGTTTTCGGTCCAAATGAACTTCTGAATTACCTGTTCCTTTGAACTCTTCAAAGATGACCTCATCCATACGAGATCCCGTATCGATAAGGGCGGTGGCAATAATAGTAAGGCTACCCCCCTCTTCAATATTACGGGCCGCTCCAAAGAAGCGCTTTGGCTTATGGAGCGCGTTTGAATCCACACCACCAGACAAAATCTTTCCTGATGGGGGAACCACGGTGTTGTAAGCGCGAGCTAAGCGCGTGATGGAGTCAAGCAAGATGACGACGTCTTTTTTGTGTTCAACAAGGCGCTTTGCCTTTTCGATGACCATTTCAGCGACTTGAACGTGGCGGGTAGCAGGCTCGTCGAATGTGGAGCTGACCACTTCGCCCTTAACGTTTCTTTGCATATCAGTGACTTCTTCAGGACGTTCATCGATCAACAAAACAATTAGGACGATTTCGGGATGATTTGTAGAAATGGCGTTTGCAATGTCTTGCATCAAGACCGTTTTTCCCGTTCTTGGAGGCGCCACAATCAAGCCCCGTTGCCCTTTTCCTAATGGAACAAGCATGTCGAGAATGCGTGTTGAATAATTTGTTGGCTTATATTCGAGATTAATTTTTGAATTTGGATACAGCGGGGTCAAGTTATCAAAAAGAATTTTGTCTCGAGCTTTTTCCGGACCCTCGTGATTGAGGGTATCTACTTTGAGAAGAGCAAAATAGCGCTCACCATCTTTGGGCGGGCGAATGGCGCCAGAAACCGTGTCCCCGGTTCGCAAGTTGAACCTGCGGATCTGTGACGGTGAAACATAAATATCATCGGGGCCTGGCAAATAGTTATAATCGGGGGCTCTTAGAAATCCGAAGCCGTCGGGCAAAATTTCTAGAACGCCCTCACCAAAAATCTCGCCTTTTTCTGCCTGCTTTTTGAGGACTTCAAAAATCAAGTCTTGGCGACGAAGGCCTGCGGCATTTTCAATGCCTAGGCTTGATGCCATTTCCGTTAGTTCACCGATCTTCTTGTTCTTTAATTCTTTTAAATTCATGAAAAGGAAAGCTCCTTGAAAAGCTTATTTGTAAGGGATTGTTAAAAGGAATAACTCTTACCGAGACCCCAATTTACGCAAGGTTTATTGCTTGTCAAGAGTCAATTTCGAAGGGAATTAAGTCTACGTAAGAATTCAGGGTCAAAAGGCTTACCTTCTGTTGGAATTCGAATATACCCATTACTCGGAAATACTCGTATGATTTGTCCCTCTTTAGTCAAAACCCAATAGACTTTTATAGGCTGCCGCTCTGTATTGATGCTTGTGGATACACCTATAATGGTGCCCTCAACATCCGGCTGCCCGGGAACGTATGAATTGAAAAAGACACCTTCACCTTGCTCAGCAAATGCCTTTGGATTTCTTCGCAAATCCCGAAAAGCCGGGTTTTGAAAGCTTTCATCGAGGCTTGCCAATGATCTTGTGCGATACTCGGGGCTTAAAGTAGAAACCGAATCCCTTTTGATACTCGTAACCGAAATGGACTTTGCGGTTCCATCGGGCAGGCGATAGCAGACAACCCCTCTGCCATTGGTACAATTAATGACTTCTGCGTTTTGAACAACTTTGCCCTCGGTCGTAGTGAAGTTAGCGACGGAGCCCGGGCTGAGGCGTTGTAGGGTTTCATGGTGCTCGGGCGCTAAAACTCGGGCGGAATTGCTGGGCACCTCTCTTCCACCGAAGGAAATGTTGGGATTCCGAGATTTCTCATGAATTATGGCCGCATCGCGATTTCCAATTCTTTGAATCGTTGACCCTGGCGGAATATTGAGCGACGAAAGTTCTAGACTTGGTGTTGACTCTTCCAAGTGGTGAAGTGAAGCCATTGCATTTACACCATGACTTGTTGATAGTTGGTAAACAGAGCTCTCCTTGCCATCTGGGCCAACGATGACAAAAAAGTCTCCGTCATGAACACCGGCAACAGCGAGTTGTCTTTCGGGCGTCGGTGGAATCACTCCTATGGTCATGGGATCAATGCGCGACAGGTCTGTGATTTTAATCTCGCCATCAAGGGATTTTACGCAAAGTGAACCTTTGCCAACTGTTCCCGGACAGGCAATCACTTCGCCTTCCGTACGAATCGTAGAGCCTTCGGTTAATTTAAATTTAACTTTTGCCCCTGGGACAAGACCCAAATCATCGGCATCAAATTTGTTCCAAAATTCTTTTTTAGGAATAGACGAAACATTACCTTGCGAATTGGTAATGTTGTAGTGCGTGCCCAATGTGTTTTCTTTAATCGTCAAGGGCTCGCCGGGCCTTCCGAACTCTGAGCGTCCCGAACGCAGCTGGGGAGTTGAATACGTAGTCGCTTGGCTCGGACCTGGATTTCCCGAAAGGGCTTTAGCAATGATTCCCGCCGCCGAGCAAGACTCGTTGGGCGCACCATGGGCGCTCTCAAAAATGGCCTGGGCCACAATGATACAAATAAAGAGACTCCGCATGACACACTTATCGGAAATCCCCAGTTAGAATTAAGCCCTTAGACCGGATTTGCCCCTTAACTTTGTTCAAATTTTAGACAAAAACGACCCTCAAATTAAGCATGACCAGGAGCCGTTGTTTGTCACTCAGGTCAGGACATTTAACACTCCTTTTTTGGCAATACTCCCCAAATCAAATCCTTTAGGCCTTACCCCTGGCCCAGCATTTGAACATGTGGTCGATGCCAGTGTGTTTTGCTGGTGATGCGTTTGTAGAGGAACGTGAGCATGAAGAAGAATTTAGTTTGGTTGGTTTTAGCTGTAGTTGCTCTTTCGGCAAGTGCTTGCAATAAAAAGAGTGATGACAATGGGAACGCTGTTCCGCCCCCAGGGCATAACCCGCAATATCCTTACGGACAGCAACCTTATGGACAATATCCGGGCAGCATTAATTATTCACAGCCTGATATTGTGAATATCAACGGCCAAGGCCGCATTGTTAATAAAACTATTAAGGTCATGCAGGGAAGCGTTGAAGAAACGACCCAAGACACATGTCTTCTCGATCGAAACGGCGATATCGTCAAGAAGCGATTAAAAGCGAACCTAGTTCCTCGGCTTAACGATTTTATTCTTAACTTTGATGGCGCCGGAAACTTATCCATTTCAATTATAGATCTTCGAGGGGAAACACGCTCTCAAGGACACGTCGCTTATACGTTGGATGACGTTACCCAAAGCATCAACATTGAACCTTTTATCGCGCAAGGCCCCATTAGCCAGCTCTATTTCAATCGAGAAAAGAATCGGGCCGAAACCATACTGCGAAAAACTCAATATGACACCCGTCGTGATTACGGATCTCAGCGAGATTTTTATGGAGACAGTTCATCGTCTGGAATTTCCTTTGAAGCTGGCCGTATCCCGGGCGGCGGATTTGAAGCATCTGTTTCCGTTGGTGGCGGGCAACCCGGTTTCCGAAACGATTACAATCCCAATCAACCACAACCTGGCTACGGCCCCCAGTACGGTACACAGCCTCAGCCATTTAACGGCCAAGGACTTGCCACATCAAATGCGGGCGTGCTGACTCGCGAACTGCCCTATGGTTTGAAGGGCCGAATTCGCGTTATCCCCATTCGTCCTTATCAAAAAATCGATACCATTCTTGTTAACAGAGTATTGGTGACCACGGTCGGCGTAGTCGATGCCCTTCCTCAAGCGGGTATCACATGCCATGAAACAGCCGAAGCCCAGCTTCGCTTGATGCTTCGATAACTTTAATAATATCAGATACTTATAACCCCTTGGCGATAACCAAGGGGTTCTTTTTTGCCCGACTAACGTCTAAATTATTGAATTGCCTGGGGTATTAAACGTCAAGATTTTGACTCATCCTCCGAAAAGACATGTGAAGGAGAGTTTGGACGTATGGAGCAGAAACCAGCACCACGACACAATGTAGAATTGAACTTCGAATTCAAAAGAAGCTATGGCCGTCAAACGGTCCTAGCGTCAGTGAAGAACATTTCTTTGACGGGAGCTTTTGTTTCAACGGATCAACCACTTCGCCCAAGTGAAAAAATAAGCGTGTTCTTAAATGTGAGTGGCCGCTCTCGTAAGGTCGCTGCTAAAGTGGTTTGGGTTTCTGAAAAAGGAGCGGGCGTTCAATTCCAACCGTTCAACAACCGTGACATTCAAATTGTTGACGATATTATTTATTACGCCACCGAAAAAACCCAGTCGACGCGCTCGCTGTTAGACAGCATTCTCAAGCGCGTCGCCTAAGCCTTCAATTAAACCTGAGTAAGTCCCTGATTACGTCGGGCATTGCGCCTTCGAATAGCAATCAATGCTCCACCGCCGACGATGAGAACTCCACCCGCAGCGATCAGCATGAGATTGTCCGGACTCATCCCCAAATCTTTGTCTTTTTTCTTCTTAACTCCTCCAGGTGGTGGAGGAGGAGCGGCCGCCAAATCCGATGGCGGAGGCGGTGGAAGCGGGGGCTCTCCAACTCCGCCAATCGCGCCCGGAGGTGGAGGCAAACTTGCCTGAGCAATGGGAGAAGGTTCAGGAGTTGGAATTGGCGTCGCGGCGGCCACTTGTTCCACTGGTGGAGGAGGTGCGCCGTAGGCAGTTATCGTCGCGGCTGCTGGCCAATATTGCAGTTCCGTTCCCGGTGGTAAATCCGAAGTGCTCGTTAACCCTTTATTGATAGCGTAAATTTCTCGATAGGAATCTTCGTTTCCGTACCACTCCATTGAAAGAGATCTCAGAGTATCGCCTTCTTTTGAAGTGTAGGTTGAGGGCGGTAAGCCTTGATCTTCATAAACCGTAATCATGCGATCTCGATCTTCTGCACGATTTGGAGAATTGAAATAAACTTTATCACCCGTCTTTACGCCTTTTTTCAAAGTGGGGTTGGCCTTTTTAAGTTCCGCAACTTTATCTTCGCCAAAAAGTTTTTGGCTGATTCCGTCTAGCGTGTCACCTTCACGAGCGATGTAAACGGTGTTCAAAAGCTGCCCACCTTTTTCGAAAGGGGCATCTTTGATATGAGAGAGCGCCACTTTTTTCTTTTTCTTCGGCGGAGGCTCCGAGGTGTCAGCAACAGCCCCACCACCAAATAGGTCGCCAGCTCCAGCGCCAGCCGAATCGCCACCCGAGGGGGGTGCTTCTTCTGTTGGCGGAACGGTTTCGGCTTGGGCAAGACTTGCATCGGGAGTCGCTTCGGGAGCTGGTGCTGCATCAGCCGGCGTCGCCTCTGACTCTGGAGGAGGAGCTGCCGCTAAGTCTCCAGCCGCATTAGGATCTTGTACCGCTGGATCTTGCGCCGCCGGGTCTTCGGCCGGTGCCATTCCATCTGCAGGAGGCTGATCGGCAGCCGCCACATCAGCGCCTGGTTCCGCACTTGGATCTGATTCCGCAATTGGCTCAGCTGGAGGAGCACCTTCCGCATCAGAAGCCGCAATATCTTCTGTAACGTCAGATGATTCTTCGCTCGAGCTGCAAGAAATCATTGTTAGTGCGATTAACGAGACGATGAAAAGACGTGAGACGATTGATTTGTTCATGCTCCCATTCCTTTGGTGCTATTAATCAACAGCGGCCTATCCTAGCCTCTTTCTTTAATTAAATCATATTGGGGGATAGTCACAAAGTCCGAAAAAGTCTAACCGTCGAAGGTCTAGGAGTATCTCGATTTTGACTCCATTTGATATAGCCAAACGGCCAGCATCCCGAACAAAACACCCTCAAAAACAAGTGCCGCAAAATATCCCATGGGCCACGCTCTCTTCTCAATTACGGCCCAAACAATTTCGCCATAGTGGCGAGTTGGGATAAATTTCGAAATTTCCTTAAAACTTTCTGGCAATAGTTCCGGAGGTCGCCACAAACCACCCAAAAAAGACGAGAGCAGATAAATCAAATTGGCCAATGGCATTGCAGCTCGAGGATTCACTGCATAGCCCACAATCAGACCTAAAAATCCAAAAGGAATGGCGCCTAGTAATAAAACGGGTAACAACGTCATGTAAGTTTTAACTTCTAAATCGGCCGGCGAGGTTTTTATCGCCACGAGCGACACTGCAACTGCCGAAAGTCCGCCAAATAAAAGGCAACTGACAATTCTTGCCGCCAAAGGGATGAATCCGGAAACAGGAAGGGTGCGCACGTATCCCGTCCAAGCGTTTGATTTTTCTTGGCTTGAAGCAATGGCAAACTGAAAGAAGACCACTCCAAAAACCGCAAAAGCAGCGAACGAGCCCACAAGAAAGTTTGCAATAACTTTTGTGTTTGCCTCTGGGGCGGCAAATAAGAAGTAAAACAACGACGGAAAAATGACCGTTAAAAGCACAAAGTCCCATTGACGAATGAGCTCTTTAAGTTGGGCGCTTAGGTGAACCCAGAATATTTTCACAAGGCCCCCGGGCCTGTTAAGTCCAAAAAAGCTTCCTCTAAACTCGTCTCCAAAATCTCAAGCCCAGAAAATGAAATGTTTGATTTGCAAAGATTTCTGACAAGCCCATCTGGGTCACTTGTTTTTATCATCACGCGCTCTCCAAGTGATTCAAACCGGAAGTCTTTGAGGGAACTTCGATCAGAAATTTGAAAGGTCACCTTCTTGAATCCGTAAGATTCTTTGATTTCTTTAACCGATCCCGTTTTAATTAACTCTCCTTTGTTTAACACCAAGATACGGTCCGACAGGCTTTCTATTTCATCGAAATAGTGGCTTGTAATCAGAACTGTACCACCTCGACGAGCATACTCTTTAACTTCGCGCCAAAGAATGCGGCGGCTTTCTATATCTAAACCCGTTGATGGTTCGTCTAGAAAAAGCACTTTGGGATTTCCGATTATTGATAACGCCAGAGCCAGTCGTCGTTTTTGACCACCACTGAGAAGTGACGCGCGCCGTTTGAGATCATTCTCAAGTCCAAACCGATTCGCCACAGCCCAAGTTGATTCAGCTAGGGCGTAGTGACTTGCCGAAAAATGTAGAAGCTCTTGCACGGTTAGATTTGGCGGAAACTGAAGATGTTGCGGGGTCACACTGAATTGCCGTCGCGCCGCGATTAACCGTGGGTTTTGCTGGCAAATTTTTATGATTCCCTGTGACGGCTGCCTGAGCCCCGTCAACAGTTCAATGCATGTGGTTTTCCCAGCCCCGTTGGGACCAAGTAGGCCCACGATTTTGCCAGGTTCAATTTCAAAGGACACGTTTTTTAGAACTTGGCTCTTTCCAAAATTCTTGGAAATTCCCTTTACCTCAATGGCATTCATAACAGATGATGACATAGTCCTTTCTTTGTCGTTCAACAAGGGGATTTCATTATCGTCAAAGTCTTAATAGCTGCCGTTATTGGGTTTTCTGCTCAGGGGGCCGATCCGAAACTTGCGACCAGCTATCTCGAAACCGTGGCCACTCAGCGCGAATCTAATCCCGCGCTTTTGAATAAAACCGTCGAAGATCTTAAACGGCTTTGGGGCGTTAATTCCAAAGATCCCACTTGTGGGGCCTACCTTGTTCGATTCTTGTTTTATCGCGCGATCAACACCCCCGACTCTGAAAAGAAAAGTCGCATTACGAAGTATCAAGACGCCATTGATCTGGGTGAGGCGGTTTTAAAACTCGATCCCAATAATTTAATGGCCCGCTTTTGGCTGGCCGCCGCCCTCGGCAAGCAGGGCCTCGATATTGGAATTGGTAGGTCCCTTCGACAAGCCAAGTTTATTAAACAGCACCTGGAAGTTGTTGAAAAAGCGGAGCCTGCCTATGAGTCGGCAGGGGCCCTAAGAGCACTGGGGATCATGTATTATGAACTTCCCGGTTGGCCTTTTAGTTTCGGTAGCTATTCTAAGTCTGTGGAATATTTGAAACGTGCTCATCAATTGAGTCCAACTCATTTAGGTAACAAATCCTATCTCGCACGGTCTTTGATTAAAAGCGGGGAGAAGGAGTTGGCTCGGACTCTTGCAGAAGAAGTATTGTCATCTAGGCCCGATCCCAATCATCCCAATGAAGAAAATGAATATCGAGAAATCGCACGCTTTACTTTGAAGAAGCTTGATTGAGTTGAAGCTTATCCCCGGTTTTTATTCCCGCCTTTTGAAACCAGCCTCGCGGAACCTCTAGGGCATATAAGGCGGGCTGCCGGCTTGGATAAGTTTTCGGATTTAATTCCATGGGACTTGCTGGTTCCATATCCAAAATTTGAAATAAGCTGCCACGGCTATCGAAATAGCCGATCGAAAGAGGAATAAGAGTATTTTTCATCCAAAAAGCCTGAATTTCTGGCTTTTCAAAAACAAAGAGCATCCCTTCACCCGAAGGAAGGTGTTTGCGAAACATGAGTCCTTGAGCCCTTGATTCAGGTCGATCCGCAATTTCAACTTTTACGTGGGAGGCTCCAACTTTGATGGTTTTTCGCTCTAGAGGTTTGGCTTGAGAAACCGTAAAGCTAAGAAACAAAATCAAAAATAAAAATTTTTTCATGACCTAAAGCTTTCGTGAAACATGGCGGCACCAAATCGAAGTCCACGGGTAGAAACAATCATTTCACTATGACCAATAATCTCAAGGGCCGCATCCAAGAGGGCGCAACCCGCAACGATAACATCGGCCCGCTTGGGCTCAAGTCCTGTTGTTTGTTTACGAAGATCCAATGTCATTGCTCCAAGTTTTCGTCCCCAAAAATCAATTTGCTCTCTGGTTAATGAAAAACCATTTATCTTCTCGTCGTCAAATGCAATTGCCTGAACAATACAGGCCAGGGTGGTGGGTGTTCCGGCGACTCCGATCACATGATCGACTGGCGGCTTCCCAAATTTTTGAAGCACCTGTTTTCCGTATGCTCTTAACTCTTCATATTCTGATTCTTTAATAGGGTCCGATTTCACAAACATCTCGGTGAGTCTTACAACGCCCACATCAAAACTTTGAGCCTGCAAAGGCTGCCCGGGGGAATGTCTGATTAGCTCTGTTGAGCCCCCGCCCACGTCGACAACGAGGACTTGCTTATTTAAATGCGCTGGAAAGCCGCTCATGGTTCCGTAAAAACTGAGTTCCGCTTCTCGCTTCCCTCCAATCACCTCAATGGGAATTCCAAGTCGCTCCCCCAACTGCAACAGCTCGTGGCCATTTTTTGCATCGCGAGCCGCACTTGTTGCCGTGGCCACAATTTTTTCGGCACCGGACTCTTTAATGATATTTGCAAATTCTTTTAGACAAACTTCAGCGCGCGCTAAAGCTTCGGGTAAGAAAGCGCGATTTTGATTTACTTTTTCACCGAGCCGCACGACGCGGGAACAATCTTTTATAACTTCGATCTTGGCAGACGAACCAGAACCTTTGACCCGGGCCACCAAGCACAAAAAAGTATTGGTTCCCAGGTCAATCGCGGCGACTTTCATTAAAAGGGCAGTTTCTTCAGAAGGTCCTGGACCGCGGGGTTTCCAATGTTTTCGACGGCCTTCTTAATTGCTTTTCCACCTTCTTCTTTCAGGTAAGCCTTTCCAATGATCTGCAAGGGCTTTTCCATTTTCAAGCAAGGCGCATTTGCCTTGCACCCGATTTCATATGGAATGGCCATTCGCCCGTCGGAATGGCGAAGATCGGCGGGCGCTTGTCCAGGGGCAAGGATTTTTCCTTCTAAAGACAGATTCATGTCAAAATCCACAAATCCATGTCCGAGAACGCCTGTGTTAGACCCTTCCATATCCGCAACCAAATTCACAATGTTAAACTTGCCATTGGCAATATTGAAGTCAGAGCGCAATTGTTTGAACTTATCTGTAACCGAGATTCCACCCAACTTGTCTTTTGCGCCAGGAATACTTGAAAGCTTTTCTCCAATTCCCTTCATGACTTGGAGTGCTGACCAAGATCCATTATCGATCTTAAATTGCCCCGCACCCTTAAGTGTTTGTGAAACCTTAGCTTTTGAAAGTCCAGATCCATTGACCGTAAAACGACTTTGAATTTTTCCCATGACTGTATCTTTGAGTGAGGGCATCTGACTTGTCACGGCCGCATTGATATCTAGGCCTGCAACCTCACCGCTGGCTTTATAGCTCGGATCTGCGCCCTTAAAGTCGATGGCGGATGTGAAATTGACGTTGCCGCCAAAGGCCTTTGCGGAAGCTTTTTGCAAATCCATGACCAAGTTCTTGAAGGACAAGACACTCACCAAATCGGTCACATCCGCTTTATTGACGACTACCTTTTGAAATTTCACTTGCCCAAGGAAGTCCAACTCTCTCATCACAGGACTTTTCTTAAGCGCCGCGATTGGACCGGATGCAGCCTTTTCGACATCAACAGGTTCGGCCCCGCCTGCTTTTGCCGATTGCGCCGCAGCTTGCTCTTCAGCCTTTTTTTGTTCGGCCGATTTTTTTGGCAGCATAGAATCTAAATCTAGTAAAGAGCTTCGCACATCGAGTCTGACTAGAGGTTTAGCAAAGTTTTTAACTGATCCTTCTGCAGATAAATCGCTTTGGCCAATTTTAAGCGAAGTTCCTGTTACAGAGGCGGTGTCTTTTGTAAAAGTCAGTGTTGCCTTCAGATCTGTCACCCGCTGCACCAACCCCGGGGGAAGAAGGCTCACCCCATCAAGACTCGCTTTTCCATTTATCATCGGAGCAAGCTTTGTTCCTGAAAGTTTGACGTTAAAATTGGCGCCGCCCTTCATGTCAAAGTCCTTCAAAGGGCCGATAACGGCTTGCCATTTTTCAAAATCAAACCTTGAACTTACCAATGATAAATTCATGACTGGGTCATCTATGTTTTCAACTGTTCCGGTAAAATCGACGGCTGCATCTCCAATCTGAAAATGCCCGCGATCAAATTTCAAATTTTTCTTTTCAAGGCCCATTGTCAAACCAAACTCCAGCGGAACTTTGTCGGTCTTCTTGAAAAGTTTGGCGTATATAATCTTGAGATCCGTCATGTCTGCATCGAGTTTAAAGTCGAGCTTTTCAAGCCCTTCGGCGCCCAGGTAAACCCCCGCGGACCCTGAAGCTTCAATGCTTCCATTAAGAGTCAATTCTTTCATTTGCTTAACATCGAGGGCGGTTTGAAGACTAAATGAAAAGGGTCGATTCAATCCAAAATCAGAAAGCTTGAAGTTAAATCCTGTGATTTCTGTTTTAGTTTTTGCCTTGTCATCGATATAGGCCAGTTGCCCCTCAGTAATATCGAAGTTCAATATAAATGGTAATGCAATAGGAGCTGTGGACTTTGGTGATTCCGTCGGAGCTGGCGGCGCCTCTGAAGCGGGCTTGGCAAGTTTGGAGACATTCAATTTTCCATCAAGTCCCGAGACAATTCGAATCATAGGCTTGTCAACAATCAAAGTAATATCGGGCTTTGCGGTCAGCAATGACAAAAGTGAAATTTTAAGTGCCCCATTATTCATTCCAAAAATGGGCGCCTTACCATTGGATCCTTTTTCAGAGAGAACTAGTTTTTCAATTTTTATCTTTATTCCGCCCCAAAGCGAGAGGCTAAGCTCACCCAACTCGAGGTCGGCATTTACGTTTTCTTCGACCGCTTTAATAATTTGTGGCCGGTATTTGTTGGCATCAATAAAAAATGGCAATGTCACGGCCACAAGAACGAGTGCCGCAAGAAAAACCCCAATACCGATCAGAACCTTTTTCATGAACTATTCTCCCTTAAGCTTTTTCTTTAAGAGGTCATTGACAACGGTCGGTGACCCCTGACCCTTCATTTCTTTCATCACTTGTCCTACGAAAAATCCGAACAACTTATCTTTCCCCGATCGATACTGCTCTACCTGACCGGCATTTGCGGCAATAATTTTATCGATGACGGCCTCGATCGCTTTAGTATCCGTGACTTGGACAAGACCATTTTCTTTCACGATCTGTTCAACCGTTTTATTTGAGAATTTGCCCGCAGCCAGGTCTTCGAAAATGCCTTTGGCAATTTTACCTGACATCTGCCCTTGATCGATCAGACGCACCAAATCTCCCAACTGATCAGCATTCACAGGAGAATCCGCAACTTCTTTTTTCTGATCATTCAAAACTCTCAGCAACTCACTCATGATCCAGTTGCTGGTCCCTTTGGGATTATTGGATCGCTTGACCGCCGTTTCAAAATATTGAGCCAGATCCCGCGATTGCGTCAAGATTTGAGCGTCGTACCTCGGAAGCCCAAACTGCGTCGCAAATCGGTTCATTTTCTCGTAAGGCAGTTCAGGAAGTTGCTTTCTTACCCCATCGATCCATTCATCGGACAGCCTTAATGGAAGCAAGTCGGGATCGGGAAAGTAGCGGTAGTCGTGGGCCTCTTCTTTTGATCTCATTCCGACCGTGCGGTTTTTATCCGGATCATACAGCCGTGTCTCTTGAACAATCTTTTGTCCTTGCTCAATGAGATCAATTTGACGGCCAATTTCATACTCAATCGCTTTTTCAACAAATCGGAAGCTGTTGATGTTTTTCAATTCAACTTTAGTTCCGAATTTTTCAGCCCCTCGAGTGCGCACACTAACGTTGGCATCACACCTGAGGCTTCCTTCGTCCATGTTTCCGTCGCAAACGCCCAGATAAAGAAGCACAGAGCGTAATGCACGCAAATACTCTCCAGCCTGTTTTGGAGTTCTCATATCGGGCTCGCTCACGATCTCCAAAAGCGGGACGCTGCTTCTATTCAGGTTTACTAGACTAAATTCGCCGTGATGAGTGTTTTTTCCTGCGTCCTCTTCCATATGGATGCGCGTTACACCAACGGTCATTTCATTGCCGTCGACTAGAAAAGTAAGTTTTCCGCCAAGGCAAATCGGCTCTTCGTACTGTGATATTTGGTAACCCTTCGGAAGATCAGGGTAGAAATAATTCTTTCTGGCAAAGATGTTGTGCTTCTGTATTTTGCAATTGAGTGCAAGCCCCGTCAGAATAGCGAAATCCACTACTTGTTTGTTCAATACGGGCAACGCTCCTGGAAGTCCCGTACAGACTGGGCAAACATTTTCGTTGTCCCCATGGCCAAAGGCCGTGGGACAAGAACAAAATATTTTCGATTTCGTCAACAGTTGGGCGTGAACCTCAAGACCAATGACAGCTTCAAAATCCATGGGGCCTCCTTGGGGCCAAGCCAAGATTCTGCTCTACGGTGAATGCGGCTTGAATGATCTTTTCCTCGTCCCAGTGTTTTGCCATAAGCTGAAATCCAATGGGGAGCCCCGACTTGGTAAACCCGCAATTAACGCTTAAGGCCGGAATCCCGGCTAGCGACGGCGGCAAAGTAAAAATGTCGTTTAAATACATGGCGAGCGGGTCGTCAGCTTTTTCACCCAACTTAAACGCGGGACCTGTTGCCACAGGGGCGGCGATAACATCTACCTGTTTAAACGCTTTGACAAAATCATCGCGCAACAGCCGTCTTACCTGACAGGCTTTTTTGTAATAGGCGTCGTAATATCCTGATGAAAGCGCAAACGTTCCAAGCATAATGCGTCTTTTTGGCTCCGCACCAAATCCTTCGCCCCTTGAGCGACAGTAGAGATCCATAAGGTCTTTAGAATCTTTTGAGCGATGACCGTACTTAACGCCATCGTATCTGGCTAAATTGGAACTCGCTTCACAGGGTGCGATTAGATAATAAACAGCTATGCCGTGGGAGGTGAGTGGCAATGAAAGCGGAACGATTTCTGCCCCCTGAGATTTTAAAACGGCAATAGCATTATCGACGGCTGCTCGCACCTCAGGCTCAATGCCGTCTGCAAAATATTCTTTAGGCAGGCCCACTTTAAAACCTTTTACGTTTTTCACCAGTGCTTTTGAAAAATCCGGAACCGCTTGCACGGCCGTTGTGGAGTCTTTAGGGTCTTTGCCAGAAATCGCCTGAAGCATGAGAGCCGCATCTTGTACTGAATGAGTCATGGGCCCGACCTGATCTAACGAACTTGCAAATGCCACCACACCATATCTCGATACTCTTCCATAGGTGGGCTTTATACCTGTCAGTCCGCAAAACGCTGCAGGTTCTCGAATACTTCCGCCCGTATCCGTTCCGATAGCCCCCGGGACGAGTCTTGCGGCCACTGCTGCGGCCGAGCCTCCGCTTGAACCCCCCGGTACTCTTGATGTGTCCCAAGGATTTTTCACCGGACCAAAAGCCGAGTTTTCGTTACTCGCGCCCATTGCGAATTCATCTAAATTTGTTTTTCCAATTGTAATCGCGCCCGCGGCTTCAAGCTTTTCCACCACAGTCGAAGAATATGGCGGAACAAAATTTTCTAAAATCTTAGATCCTGCCGTGGTGCGCACACCTTTGGTCAGCAGAATGTCCTTGATCCCAACAGGGACACCGGCGAGCAGCCCGGGATCTCGTTTTTGAGAAACCATGCGATCAACTTTTTCCGCCTGCTCCAGCGCCTGATCGTCTGTAAGCGTAATGAAGGCGTTGAGTTCTTTATTTTTATTTTTTGCGCGAGCCAGGGCTTCTGTGGCAACAGTCTTTGCCGAAACCTCGCCGCTTCGAACTTTTTTAGCGATTTCAAAAATGCCTTGATCCAAAAGACTCAAATCTCTACTCTCCCGTTAATTAAAGTACTGGCGGAACCTTAAACAGATTTCCCGACCGATCAGGTGCATTGGATAATAAATCATCCGGAGACAAAGATGGCTCCACTTTGTCTTCTCGAAAGTTAACGGCCATGTCCGTTGCGGTCACAAGGGGCTCAACGCCGGTCGTATCAACCTTTGAGAGTTGGCTGACATAATCCAGAATTCCGGTTAGTTGTTTGGAGTACGTTTGGACCTCTTTTTCCGTCAATTCGAGGCGGGCCAAATGAGCTATCTTGCGAATGGTTTCTTCAGAAACTGCCATAAAGACTCCTGGTTTGTACTAATCGCATCAAAATAGGTGAGAACCGCGGATGATTCAATCATCTTGTCGCCTTAATGCGCCTTGTCAATGATGGATTTATCTGCAAAGTTGGAGTAACCGAATAGGTCGTGGCAAATAAAACTTCTGCGCTTACAACCTTGGTCAATCAAACCAATGAACTGATTCAAAAATCAGGTTCGGCGACACAGGCTCGAGATCTTCATGGGACCTTATCGGAAATCATCGAGGAGCATAATTACAAATACCACGTGCTGGATCGGCCCGAAATTAGCGATACTCTTTACGACCAACTATTGGACTCGCTTTTGCGTCTCGAGCAAAAATTTCCCCAGCTTCACACAGAGCAAAGTCCATCGGCCCGAGTGGGGGGAAAGCCCTTATCGCAGTTTTCAAAGGCAAAGCATCGTCAGCCGATGTTGTCACTTTCGAATACCTATTCTCCAGACGAGATACGAGAATTCGACGTTCGTGCGCGAAAGTTTCTGGATCTTCCGGAAAATAAAACTCTTGAATATTTGTCCGAACCAAAGCTCGACGGTTTAGCTATCGAAGTCATTTATGAGGATGGCACTTTGGTTCGCGCTCTTACTCGGGGAGACGGTGTGACGGGTGAAGATGTCACGGCGAACATCAGAACAATCAAATCCGTACCGCTAAGACTTCGAGGTAAGAATCTTCCAAAGCTTCTAGAGGCCCGTGGCGAAATTTTGCTTTTTAAAGAAGATTTTAAAAAGCTCAACGATGACGCCCAAGAAAACGGCGAAGAACCTTTCGCAAACCCTCGAAACGCGGCAGCAGGAAGCGTTCGACAGTTAGATCCCAAAATTGCGGCGAGTCGCCCACTAAGAGCCTTTTTTTATGGCTTAGGTGAAGTTGAGTACGGCAAACATTCATCTCCAAAAACTCAGGAAGAATTAGAGGCAAGCCTTTTAGACTTTGGTTTACCCGTCAATCCTTTAGCCAAAGTATGTCCCGACATTGAAGCGGTGATTGACTACTATCACAATCTTGAGAAAAGACGACACTCGCTCGAATACGACATCGACGGAGTGGTTGTGAAGATAAATTCACTGGAACGACAAAATACTCTGGGGACCATTGCCCGAAGCCCTCGATGGGCCATCGCAGCCAAATACAAACCGCAACAAGTCCAAACCATTATTGAGGCCATCGACGTCCAAGTGGGCCGAACCGGGGCGCTGACTCCGGTGGCCATAATGAAACCGGCGTCCGTTGGCGGAGTCACCATTACGCACGCCACTTTACACAATCAAGACGAAATAGATCGCAAAGATGTTCGGGTGGGCGACACCGTCATTATACAGCGCGCTGGAGATGTGATTCCCGAAGTCGTCTCCGTGGTTTTGGAAAAACGCCCAAAGAATTCCAAGCCGTTTAAAATCCCCAATCGTTGTCCGGTTTGTAAAGGGGCTGTAGCACGCAACGAAGGCGAGGCCGTCAGTCGCTGCACCAATCAACTTTGCGAAGCGAAGATTAAAGAAAGTCTTAAGCACTTCGTCGGACGGCGTGCGATTAATATCGAAAAGCTCGGCGATAAGATCATTGATCAGTTAGTTGACGCGGGTTTAGTAAAAAAATATTCAGACCTTTTTGAACTCGACGAAGTGAGCCTATCCAAGCTTCCTCGCCAAGGTGAAAAATCAATTTCAAATTTACTGACAAATATTCAAACCGCCCGGACTACTTCTTTAAGCCGACTTATTTTTGCAATGGGTATTCGTTTTGTCGGAGAACAAACCGCTCGGCACCTGGCGCGACACTTCAAATCTCCAAAAAAACTTTTAGCGGCTACAAAAGAGGAACTTTTATCTGTTGAAGAGGTCGGAGAAAAAGTGGCCGATGCCATCTTGTCCGCTACTCACGATTCTGTATTTAAATCGGAATTTAATCTTCTAAGTGAAAAGCACTTAAAGCTCGAAGACACCGGCCCTAACCTCGGAACCGCCAAGGCTCAATCCCTCCAGGGACTAATCTTTGTGATTACGGGAACTCTTCCCGACTTATCTCGCGACGAAGCCCGGGAATTCATTGAAGCCCACGGCGGAGTCGTTGGAAGTTCGGTGAGCAAGAAAACCAATTTTCTTCTTGCTGGAGCCGATGCCGGAAGCAAACTTCAAAAAGCTCAAGAGCTCGGCATAAAAATAATTGACCTAGACGAGCTAAAAGGCCTGGCACAAAAGTCTAAAATCTAATTTATCCCACTGGCCAAAGCTCACTCAGTGATAAAATTTTATAGTCGATACACTTTAACCAGGAGGGTGAGGTGAGCCGCATTTTCATCACTGCCGCAATCATCAATTGTGTTTTGTCCACGACGAGTTTTGCTACCGAAAAATATCTAGTCAAAGTAAACGATCCCAACAGACTTTCAGAAATCATCTCCAAAGGTGGTCTGAGACTGGTTAATTGGATTCCACAACTTAATATCGCTGTTACCGAACCCTTAAATAAGACTTCATTAGACAAGCTCACGATTCAAAAAATTTCTGATGACAAAGATGTCAGATATCTCGAACCAAGCAGTGTTTGGTATGCCATCGCAAAACCCACGGACCCTCGATATGGAAGTCAAACAGCTCCTCGAAAGCTCAACCTCGAAGCCGCATGGGATATCGAAACTGGAAAACCAGAAACTCTTGTTTCCGTTATCGACACGGGCGTGGATTATAATCATGAAGATTTAGTCAATCGAATGTGGACAAACCCAAATGAAATTCCTGGTAACTCCGCTGATGACGATGGAAACGGATACGTTGACGATGTTCGGGGCTGGAATTTTGCCCTAAATAATTCTGACCCCAAAGACGGACAGTTTCACGGAACCCATGTCTCCGGGATAGTAGGCGCTGAGGCTAATAACGGAAAAGGCATCGCCGGAACATCTTGGAACCTGCGCATTATGGCGGTCAAGTTTTTGGGCGATGATGGCACTGGACGCATAGAAAACGCCATTCCCGCAATTGTGTACTCGGCTGATAACGGAGCGAAAATTATCAACGCGAGCTGGGGAGGTGGTCCCGAATCCCAGGCGCTTAAAGATGCCATTTTATACGCGCAATCTAAAGGAGTCTTATTTGTCGCCGCCGCTGGCAACAACGGGCAAGACGCTGAGACTAAGAATTTTTACCCAGCGAGTTTTAATCTTCCAAACATGGTCACCGTAGCGGCCCTAAGCAAAAGCACCGGGCTTGCGGATTTTTCAAACTTTGGAAAAACCATAATCCATCTCGCAGCGCCCGGCCAAGATATTTTATCTCTGGGTCTTGGCAACTCCTATCGATCCGAAAGCGGAACGAGCATGGCGGCACCCGCCGTTAGCGGAGTGGCCGCGCTCGTCTTGTCGGCTCACCCAAACATTGATGTGATCACTCTTAAAAATGCCTTGCTGAATGCTTCGCAAACTGATTCTTCATTGTCAGGAAAACTTGCTACGAATGGGGCATTGAATGCCGCGCTGGCGCTTAGCCAGTTTCAAAACGGCTTTCAACTGTGGCCCGGCAAAATGACTCTTAGTCAAAATGCCACTTTTCAAATGACGGCCTATGAGTCACAGGGTGGATTAAATTGGTCCTCAAGTGATGGCAATGTGGCGACGGTGGACGCCGCCGGCGTTGTGACGAGCCACAATACTGGAACCGCTGTCATCAATGTTCAAGATCAAACCGGCGCCTCACGCCAGGCAACAATTGTTGTCACCTCTGGGAGTTCAAGCTCGAATCCTGGCGGCGGCGGAGGATGTAATTCAAAATCAAATCCCACAGAATCGTCGCCCATTGCCCTTGGCTATTTAGGTCTTCCATTGGCTCTTGGATTAGTTCTCAGACGAAGAAAATTCTAGATGCCTTCGAGGGCCGCCTCATAAAGGGCGGCCTCTTCATTTTTCTTAATTCTCAAAAGCTCTCTGGCCTTGGTCGATAGATCAAATCGATAAACTCGGTTAAGTCTGCAAGCCTCAACAAAAACTGGAAGAGCGTGTTTGTACTCTTGAATTTCAAATAGACTTCTTGCCAAATGAATCGCTGACTCTTCGTCTTGGGGGTTGAGTCCAAATGCCTTTCCGAGTTCAAACGCAGCTTGCTCATAGCTTTTTTCTTGAAAGTAAATCAATCCCTTTGCCCTACGAATAAAACTGGATGTCGGATTTTTTGAGAGACCTTGCTTCAATGCCAAAAATGCCTTTTCTCTCTTGCCTGCATCGTAAAGACTTTTTCCTAACAGCGCCCAAGAGCGGTCGTCTTTGCCATTAAGAACAGTGGCCAAAGCACATTGTCTCGCCGTTTCATCGATGAATCCGTCTTGGTAATTAATCCAACACAGCCGCGATCGTAATTCCGCCAGCGAGCCAAGATTTTTCACCGCCTCGACGTACACTTGACGTGCTTCGTAGCGCTCTTGAGCAAGCTCCAGTATCTCACCCAAACTGAAAACGGGTAGGGACCATTTCGGTTTAAGCCTAATCGCTTGTCGTAGAGATTCGATCGATTCATCAATTTTTTTATTTTGATGTTGGGCCAGCGCCAAGTCGTAAAGAATCGATGGGTTTTTTGATTCCCTTTGAAAGGCAATTTCCAAATAGTGTAAGGATTCGGGCCATTTTCGGTAGCGCGCATAGAGCCTGCCAACATCAACGTAAGCGGCAGCGGTTTCTTGGCTGTTGAGGTAATCGGTTATGTTTTTCTTAGCTTGAGGCCATTGTTTATTTCGGATTTGCATTTCAGCAAGTTGCAATCGCGCATCCGCTGCCCAAACTGGTGTTATTCCAGCGATGACTATTTGAAAGACCAAAACCAAAGTGACCATCATTTAAGAATCATAGAGACTCTGGGGCGTCGTTGACAAGTATTGACAACAAGACAGAGAGACCCTCATGCTGAATGTATGAAAACCCTGCTGCTCTTGCCTCTCATTTACTCCCTGGCGGCGACGGCCCCCAATTGCCCGCGCCCTTTGGATATGAATGAAGAAGAAAAGGTCAGCGCCTATTGGCAGTGTCTTGAGAAAAAGCAGCAGTTTTGTGAGAAAAACTTGAAAGTTGCAGGATGCCCAGCATTTCTCGCCGGACTAAAAGCAAAACAGCCCCCCAGCTTCGAACCGGCACAAATCAACCCTCAGGATCTCTGCTCAATCCAAAAAACCGGCGCTTATATTTGTCGCCAGCAACCGTTTCATTTAATCGTTAAAGAAAAACCCAAGGATCAGCCTATAAGCTTGCCCGCGCAAAGCCGCGAGTCAGGCGAAACACCGCCAGAGCAGGGACAAACACCGAAGCAAGCACCTAATGCCGCTGCAGAGCAGGGGCCCGCTTCAAATCAAGAAGCCATTCCGCCTGAATTACAAAAAGAGATCAACAACTTGAAACAACCCGAAAGCAATAGCGAACGCCCACCGCAATAAAAAAACGCCCGTTTTTCAACGGGCGCTCATTCTTCGTTATTCGGAACAATCACATTAAATGTGATCGATTACGATATCTCGGGCCATAACTGTTTTACGGCCGTCTTGACGGGCATGTTCCATACCCTTTTCGCAAAGACGTTCAACAGCCTTGCTCAGTACGTCAATCGTTTCAGCGCTGGTATTGCACTGACCCTTTTCCTTAATGTACTTTTTAACTTTGCTCGTCACCACCAATACATCTGCCATTTTGAAATCTCCCTTAAGATGGTCGTTAATGTCGGGACCCATTAAATTGATTTTGAGCGCCAGATTCAAGATAATTCGAGTTAATGTGTGGTTTAGGTCATGATTCGATGCGTTAACTTTTGAGAATTCGGCACAATTTTCGTTGTGTATAATATCTTAAATCGAACAAAAGGGGTCTTATGCAAGGTCTTTTGGCGGCACTAATTCTGGTTTTTTCTTCGATAACCTATGCTCAATCCCGAGATTTAGGGGGCGGCGGATTTAATATTGGAGCTACTCAAAGTCGCCGCTCTTCAGAAAGATTCAATATTTTAGATTGGATTCGAAGCCAACAAGCCGCCGTTAGAGCCCAAGACGCCAAGTATGGACGCGCCGGCGGAGGCGGTCCTGGGCCGTATCCGGATTTGACCCTCACTTACTGGCAAGATCAAGGCGATGTCACACGCCAAAGTACAAAACTTGGAAAAACCGTCCGCAATGCCGGCCGTGTTCAATTTTTGCTCGACGACCTTTTTAGACAAGGCAACAAAACGCGCACCCTCAATATTGATTTGGGATTTGAAGCCTTTTTAAGTCAAACAAATCAATTTACTCCGGAGCCCTCCATTACCCAGCAAACTCACAAATATTCTGAAATGGGCGGTGGTGTAGCATTGCGGCCCATTGGACGCAGCTCACAGGATACGGGCCTACTTCTCAAGGCCGGATATGTGCATCTCGACCAAACGGGACTCTGGTCAAACACCCAATCTCCAATTTCCATGTATGCCACCTACGTTGGGGCCGAAGCAAAACTGTACTTACTTCCATTTTTGGGCGGACGGGCCGAATATTTTTCCACACTTGAAACTGAAATTGGAAGTCTGAACTCAAAATGGAAAATGCAGAAATTTACTTATGGCGCCTTCTTAGAAATTTTTCTAATTAATCTCGAAGCTCACCTTTTTAGTCACGAATTCGTCTTGACTGAGGCCGCGACGGCCAACTCGACAAAAGAAATTCATACCGGCATTGGATTTGCGGGAAGTCTACATTTCTAATCAATTACTCAATTAAATTTGAAATGCTCTTGATTGCTGGCGTGTAAAATGGAACAGAAGCAACACCCATGACAATACAAAGCACTGCCGTGACCGTGACTACGGCAAACGTCAGCGGTGCTTTACCAACTTCAATTCTCTCATGAGATTCCTTCATGTACATGTAAACAATCACTCGAAGATAGTAATAAACCGCAATGACGCTATTGAGTATGGCAAATACCGCGAGACCCAAAAATCCCTCTTTAAAAGCTGCTGCGAACAAATAAAATTTTCCCAAAAATCCCGCCGTTGGTGGAATTCCAGCCAGCGACAGAACGAAAATGGTAAGCGCCAAGCCAAGTACTGGGTACTTAAATCCAAGACCTGAATAATCCGCGATCGATAATTGCCCGCGCTCTTCTTTTTCAATAAGGCTGACTACAGCAAAGGCCCCTAGGTTCATCACAGTATAAGATGCTAAATAAAATAATGCAGCACCAGCTCCATCGGCATTCTTTGAGGCCGCTGCCGAAATAACTCCGATCATGATGTATCCGGCATGAGCAACACTAGAGTACGCAATCATGCGCTTAATATTGTCCTGAACAATGGCCGCTAAGTTTCCGACAGTCATCGTGAGAACGGCGGCAACCTGAAGGGCAAATATGAGATTTGCGTCCGCTTGAAAAATCCCTTCCACCGCAAGTCTAATGAAAAGGGTGAACATGACGACTTTCACTCCTGTGGCCATAAAGCCCGTCACAGAGGTGGGAGCTCCTTGGTAAACATCAGGGGTCCATGCGTGAAACGGAAAAAGACTAACTTTAAAGCCCAGGCCGGCCACCAATAAGACAAGGCCAACCAAAAAAAGTCTATTTGCTGAAGATAAAATTAATGCCTGAGCCGCTAGCGGCTTAAGGGCCGTGGTTCCTGTGGTTCCAAAAATGAACGCGACGCCGTAAAGAAACAGAGCGGATGCGAAACTTCCCAAAATGAAATACTTGAAAGCAGCTTCTTTTGTAAAGCGCTGCTCGTGGCCTAGAGCAATCAAAATATAAAGAGAGATGGACATAATTTCTAGGCCGACGAAACCAACAACTAAATCGACACTGCTATTAAGAATGAGCATGCCAACCGCGGCTATACAAATGAGAAAAATATGCTCAGCAAAAGACTGTCCCCTTGTGGAGACATTTCCGTGACTAAGAAGCATGGTCATCGCCGTAATCAACAGCACACACAAGTTTGAATAGTTGGCGAGATGGTCAAAAGTTAAAACACCGCTGAAAACGGCTTGGGCGTCCAATTTAGATTGGGCCACCGTCCCCAAAAGGGCAAGAAAGACTCCACCGAGACCGAAAAACAGGCTGAGTAAATTTGATGGTTCTACATTTCGTCTCAATACTTTAATGGTAATTGGAATAAGTCCAAAAACCGTCAATGCGGCCATCGGAAGCAGAAACAGCGCTTCTGATAAAGTTGGAAAAGCCAAGTTAGTCATGGATTCAGATCTCCTCTGACGGCAATGTCGCTCGTCTGAGCTCGATAAATCGTCAATTCATATTGAGACTTATTTTTAACAAAGTGTTCGATCGACGCTTTTGATTTTTCTAAAAACTGATTTGGGAAAATTCCCATCCAAAAAACTAAAACAACCAACGGAATCAATACACAGATCTCTCGAAGACTTAAATCGACGAGCGGATGCTTGTGCGCACCGTGGTGTTCAACCTTGTGATTTGGTCCATGATCATGATGAGCGTCTTCAACTTCAGGAACCAGCTCGCCAGCTGGTCCAAAAAAGACCTTTTTATACATCCAGAGCATGTAAGCTGCGCCCCAGACAACACCGGTAACTGCGATATAGCTCGTCCAAGGGGCGCTTTTATAGGCGCCAAGCAATATTAAAAACTCTCCCACAAATCCGTTTGTTCCAGGGACTGCGATACTCGACAAAGTGATAATCAAAAAGAAGACCGCAAAAACCGGCATTACGGCCGCAAGGCCGCCATACTTAGATATTTCTCGTGAGTGGGTGCGTTCATAAATCATCCCTACAAGCAGGAACAATGCGCCCGTGCTCACTCCGTGATTAAGCATTTGATAAAGTCCGCCACTAATCCCTTCAATGTTAAATGCAAAAAGTCCCAGCACGACATAGCCCAAGTGACTTACCGAGCTATAGGCCACCAGTTTTTTCATGTCTGGTTGAATCATCGCAACCCACGCACCATAGATAATTCCGAAAATCGAAATTCCCACAAAAATGGGCGCGGCTTGTAGTGTTGCTTCCGGAAATAGCGGCAAAGCGAAACGCAAAAACCCGTAGGTTCCCATTTTGAGAAGCACCCCTGCCAAAATAACTGAGCCCGGGGTTGGCGCTTGAACGTGCGCATCGGGTAACCAAGTGTGAAGTGGAAACAAGGGAACTTTAATCGCGAATGCTAAGGCAAATGCCGCGAACATCAACATTTGTGGATTAAAAAACGTTGCCAAATCAAATGGCAAATTGACTTTGTATAAGTCCAATAGACTTGCAGACAAAATTCCGGTTTGTTCTTTTCCGTAATACATGAGCCCGATGATGGCCAACAACATGAGCACCGAGCCGACCATGGTATAAATAAAAAACTTTACGGCGGCATAAATGCGCTTTTCCCCGCCCCACACTCCAACCAGTAGATACATGGGAATAAGCATGAGCTCCCAAAAAACATAAAACAAAACCAGATCCATAGAAACAAGAGCCCCAATCATCGACATCTCGAGTAAGAGCATGCAGACGTGAAAACTCTTAACTTTTTCAGAAATGGAATTCCAACTAGCCAAAATGGTTAAGGGCGTTAAAAATGTAGTCAGCAAAACAAGCCAAAGGCTAATGCCATCTAGGCCAAGAAAGTACTGGATGCCAAAAGACGGAATCCACTTATAAACCTCAACAAACTGCAAAGCCGCTGAGCTGCTATCGTAATCTTTAAGCAAAAGCAGGCTGACAAAAAATTGAATTCCTGAAAAGACCAAAGCCGCCAGTCGCGAGGCCCGATCAGTTGGAATGAGGGCCACGATAAGGGCCGCCAGTACGGGAAAGAAAATCAAAAAACTTAACATCGCTTACCTCATGAATACCCAGGCAATGGCCGTCACAAGTCCCAGCACCATATACAGGGCATATTGTTGTGCATTTCCACTAGCTAATAGGCGAATCGTCGAGCTGCTGCCTTTGACAATATCCGAGAGCAAGTAGGTTGTGCGGTCGACGATTTTGACATCGACGTAAGCCCACAGCATTTTTGAAAACTGAACCAGTGGATTAATGAGCGCTCCAAAATAAAACTCATCTACAAAATACTTGTTCAAAACCAGCTGGTAGGCCGCTGAAAAACGCTTTGCCCACTGGGCAGGGAGTGCGGGATGTCTTGTGTATAAAAGATAGGCCGCTGAGGCGGACACGCCCGCAAGGGCCACTGAAGTTCCCATGGTTGCCCATTCGGCCAGAGCCTCACCATGCCCTTGAACATCGTGAACGATTGGAGACAACCAATGTTCGAAAAGATTTGGAATATGTAGAGGGTGTCCAAGTAGGTGGGGAATTCCAACCCAGCCACCGATGAGAGATAGTACGGCCAAACTCACAAGCGGAATGGTCATCACCGCCGGCGATTCGTGCACATGAACAGATTTAGAGACGCGGCTTTCACCCCAAAACGTCAGCGCCATTAACCTTG
>JADLCR010000020.1 GCA_020847095.1 Oligoflexia bacterium
GGTTACAATCCGGGAGGCGACCATAATCCTGTTTCGGGCGATCTCAATATTAAGGTTTCACAATCGCAAATGGATTTGATCATGTTTGGTTCTGATCCTTTGAATCAAGTTTTACTGGCGAGCAGTCAGGTGGGGGCTAATCAAACGAATACCAATATTGGTGTGAATATTGATTTCAATCAATTCAAAGTTGATCCTACTTTGTACTTTGACACACCCCTGGCCGCTGTTTCGGATAATGCGATTAAAAAAGTTGTTAAAGATTTAGGTAAATCCATGGGAAGTTTGCCCTGGATTGGAAGAGTCATTAAGAAAATCGATGATCGAACTTTATTGGTCAACGCTGGTTCCCTTTCAGGGCTTCAGGCAGGTGATGAATTTGAAATTTACCATGTCGATCACTTTTGGACAGGACAGCCTTGTCAAAGTGCCTACCTCGGTTCAAGGCGAGAGCCCGCTCAACCCGTTGCGACGATCAAGATTTCACAAGTGGGGTCAATCACCAGTGTGGGACTACTTAATATTCCAAAGCAAGGCATCATCAAACGCGGATCAGAGGTCGTCATAAAAAAGCTTGTGGGCGAAAAGCGAAATTTGAAAAAGAAAGTTCGTCTTGGTGTGATAAGTGCTAAGCCGATTCAGCTTCCTGGTGGGGTCACCTTTGACCTGGAGCCTGTGATTAACGTTCAATTTATAAATGGTGTTCGGCAGTCATCGGAATTTGCTTTTTGAAGGCAAATCCGATCGATCTTAAGATCATCTTGATAGTCTAGGTCCAGGTTTTGATACTTCAACCGAAGACCTAGTTCATCATGGGTTGAGAGGGTTGTCGAAGCAGTCAAGCGTTTGTGGCAACTTTGCTTCAGCGCTTCGAGGACCCGCACTTTTAAACTTGGCTGATAGCGACTTGGCAAAATCACCTCGTCCCAAAACGGACTCACATGGTTTCGAATATCAAATGGACGGGTCAATTCAAAGCCACCCAAGACTTTTCTTAAAAGTGGAGCTCCAAATTCAGTGAGATAGAAAAGCGATTGATAAAACTTCAATCCCTCATAGTTGGCCACCAAGTCGGCATTAGACATCACACCGGATATTTTCTGGCCAAAAAAATTTTCTTCGCTATAGCGGCCCCATTTTATCGCCCTTGTTTCTGAACCTTCTTTAGAGAAAAGGTTGAAATACCAAAAACCCTCTGAAAAAAAGTGGGCGATCTTGTCAGTTCCGAGGCGCACTCCAGAAATTTCGATTGTAGGCGACAATCGAATATAGGCGACTGGGTGAGCGGCCCCTCGGTACTGGGATTTTTTGAGTACGATTTTGTTTATGTTTTTATTTTTAATAATCCATTCTTCAATTCGACTTAAAAGTTGCGTTGTTGAAGTTCGCAAAAAAATTCGCCTGGCCTGATTGATTTCATTTTTTCCACAAGACTTATTGAGGCATTCAAGGGTGGCTTTAATTAATTCTTTATTGACCCAGGCGTTGATGATTTCGGCGCTATCCGTGAGGGCCATTTCACGGTTCGTAATTTGATCGGTTTCCCAGGCCCAGGTTCCCCAGGGGATCAAAATAAAAATCAAAACCAATGTTCTCATCTTCATTAGAAAAATTCTAGAAATGCATAGCCTTACGTGGCAAGCTAAATTCAATTTGGAGCAGGATTTGCTTTGCCTTACTGACCATGGCGGCTAAACGTTTTATGACGATCCATATTCAATTTATTGGCTCATTGGCCTTGATGGTCGCTTTTTGGGCTCTACCGTCTAAAGCTCAGACAGAGAGTCCATGGAGAAGGATTCAAACTCCAGTTTCGGGGGAGCCCCGCTCTATCGGAGAAGTGGCGCGAGGATGTCTGCAGGGGGCCGCTGAACTTCCCCACTCAGGACTTGGTTTTTTTAAAATGAGGCTTAATCAAGAGCGCGGTAATCGCCGGTTTGGTCATCCCATGTTGGTCAATTTGATTTATCAATTGGGTCAAGAGTCAAGCGAGCTCGGCATTGGAAGCCTACTGATCGGGGACATGGCGTTACCTCGCGGAGGGCCCTCATTGACAGGGCATTTTAGTCATCAAACCGGATTGGATGTCGATATTTATTTTTTAACCTGGGTCAGAGATTCTAGTCCAACCCCCTCCGAACGAAACGAATTGTCGGCCCCAAGTGTGGTGAACTTCGAAGAAAAAAAGATGTATGCGGAGTTTGTACCTTTAGTTTCGACCTTGCTTCAAATGACTGTGAGTCAAGTGACCGTTGATCGTGTTTTCGTGAATCCTATTATTAAAAAAGAATTTTGCGAAAGGCTTAAGCCAGGCGAACGTCATTGGCTGAGAAAAGTTAGACCCATGTGGGGTCACCAGGAGCACTTTCATGTGAGACTGGCGTGTCCACCAGGTGATAAGACTTGTTTAAGCCAAAAAGAAACTTTACCTCCTGGTGATGGATGTGACCAGGTGAGTTGGTGGTTTAGCGAGGATTCAGCCATTGCTCTTAAAAAGCGAGGCAGTCCAAAAATGCCCGCATTGCCCGCCGCCTGTAAAGCAGTCCTGCAAGGCCGAACTATTTCACCTTAAGACTTTGCGCTTGGTTTTGTACTTCAACGGAACTTGGGTTCAATTCTAAGGCTTTTGAAATGGATTGTTGAGCCCGATCAATTGAGCCCACCTTCTGGTACAAAACCGAAAGATTGAGATGAATTTGAAATACTTGAGGGGCCAGTTCTCGGGCCAATTCAAATTGCCCGATGGCCTCGCGAGTTTGACCAATTTTTTCTAGGGCCATACCAATATTGAAACGCAACGGGGCATCTTTAGGATTTAACGCTAGAGCTTTGACATACTCCACCAGTGCTTGCTTCGGGCTTGAGCGCTCAAAAAGGTAATAGCCGCCGAGATTAAAATACGCTGTGGGATTTTTTTCGTTCCTCAGCAATGCTCCCCGCCAAAGGGTTTCTGAGTTTCGCCAAAGAGATGAATAAGACCAAGATTGCCAACTCCAAAAAAGCATTAAACACGCCAGAGGAATCAGAAAAAACTGATGGAAGAGAATTCGCTTAGGTATAGCAGTCATCAAGGCAAGAAGGATTCCAATTCCACCGATGTAAAAGTAGCGATTGGCGAAAGCAAAATGATTTCCAAACGGAATAATCTGTGAAGTGGGAAGCAGGCAAACAAAAAACCAAACAACTCCAAAGACAAAAAGACGGCGGTTTTTGGTTACAAGAAAGCTTGCCACGAGCCCAATAATTCCAAAAACAGCCAAAATGTATTCAGTTAAGAACAGCCCTTCACCATTTTTTGGATAATGGGGCGAAAGCCAAAGTGGGAAAATAATTTTGCTGAAGTAAAAAAGGTAAGATTGTCCGGCGTCGATGAGATGAGATCCTATTGAAGCCGACCCTTGGGCCAAGTGTGTAGACGCTCCTTGAGCGCCCCATTGCGTGGCCAAGCTAGCGCCGCAAAGGGCAGTCATGATTAACAGCAAAACTTGAGGCAGGGGCTTTCTCTGAAAATATAAAATGCAAACGAGAAGCACGGGGAACACCACCGCAATGGGCTTTGCTCCGAGGGCCAAAACGAATGCACCTAAAATAAAGATCTGATTTTTAATCCCAATCGATTTACATGAGGCGGCATGGGTAAGGCCTAAGAGCATAAATGTGAGATTGAGGGCGTCTTTGCGAGCCGTAATCCAAGAGACGACTTCACTATTAAGCGGGTGCAGGGCAAATAATCCCGCTATAAGAATCGAGATTTCACGGTCCTGGGTTACGGATCTTAAGAAAAAATAGACTAGTAAAACGTTGAGAGTGCAAATGATGAGCTGGGTGAGATGAAATAGTGCGGGTTCAAAGCCGAAAAGGGATTTTTCTATGGCCAGTGTGGTTAATGTAACGGGCAGATAATCAAATCCTGATTTCGAAAACCAGATCTTAAACCATTGAATGGGACTGAGATCTGGATTTTTTAAAAAGAGTTCAGGATCGTCAAAATTTGTAAATTCAAAATGAACCGTTTGAAAGTACAGAATCCCGTAGATTATGAGGAGAACGAGAAGCGGGACTTGAGTTGTTGTAAACGGCTTTTTCTTTTCCATTGTTCCACAATCAAAAGGGCGACGATAAACAACCCAACAGTGAGCCCCGTCCAGAGCCCCACAAGCCTCATGGAAGTATAAAAGCACAACACGATCATGATGGGAAGTCCAATACACCAATGGCCGACGAGGTTGGCGAGCATCGGGACTTTGGTTTCTCCGATTCCGCGCAAGACGCCGGTGCCAACCACCTGGGCGCCGTCACCGATTTGGAAAATGCACGCAAGAAGCAAAATTTGGGGGGCCAAAGCCAAAACCGCCGGGTCACTGATGAAGATTCCCACCAATTCTTGATTGAAGACATACAAAAGAACCGACATAAGGGCCATCACGAGAGTCCCGCAGACCAGCGCAAGCCAACCGCGATAGCGCACATCTTCAAGTTGGCCTGCCCCAAAGCTTTGTCCCACCCGTGAACTGCTTGCCGAGGCAATGCCAAGCGGAATCATAAAAGTGATAGAGGCAATGTTAAGAACGATGGAGTGAGCCGCGAGTTCTACGGTTCCGAGCCTACCGGCCAGAGTGGTCCCGGCCGAAAAAATGGCAACCTCAAAAAAGAGCTGGCCTCCGGCAGGGAACCCCAAAGTTCCAATCTCTTTAATGCCTTGCCAATCGATTTTCCATCGTGCCTGGCTAAGTCCTAAATTCAATTTTTTATCGCGCAAATAAGTGAATACGATAATGGCAAGAAGCAAAATATACCGTGTGAGCGTTGTGGAAAGCGAAGATCCTACGGCCTCCATGCGGGGGGCTCCGAGGTTTCCAAATACGAAGATCCAATTAAAAAAATAGTTGAGAACGTTGGCCAGTATCATCGCGATGGTGGCAAACTTCACTGAATTCATGGCTTGCAGATATTGCCTGAAGGCAATGAACATCAAAAATGGAAGTGCGCTGAGAGAAAGGATGTGAAGGGTGCGCTTTGCTTCGGGGATGACTTCAGGAGCGATGCCAATGATGTGAAAGAGCTCGCCGCTACCTGCAGCAGCCAAGGTCAGCGGAATCGAAATGATCACGCAGAAAAAGCAGGCTTGAATGAGCCAGTAATGACATTTAGCCAAATTTTTCTTTCCGAATTCGGTACTGACAAAATAGTCGAGCCCCAAAACCATTCCCAGGCCAATCACCGAAACCGCATAGAAAATAGCATTTGAGAGACTGATGGCCCCAACGGCATGGGCGCCAACTTTTCCCACCATATAGGTATCCACGAGACCCATGGCCATTTGACCTAATTGGGTGAGAATAACCGGCCAGGCGAGAGTGGCTAAACCTCTCACCTCGTCTATGTGATTATGTTTCGACATGAATCCTTTTTTCGAACTACAGAAGAACTTAGGTATTGAGAGACTTGGCTCCGATTCCTAAAAATACTCCAACACAAACTCCAAACGGAATAAAAAATGCTGCCCGTGTCCATTGCCCCACTTCTCGGAGTGACTCAACAAACATGACATTTGGGCCAAACATATTGGTGGCGAGCCAGCAAAGTAGTCCCAAAACAAAACCATAAAAAGTCAGTTTTGCAAGATCATTACCGGTTGTCATTTTTCCAACAATGAGTCCGCAAAGACCGGCTAGCGAAAAATGCATCACAAGCCCCAGGGCATAAACCGAAAACGGCGCATCAAACGAAAGTCCCTGGCCCCCAAAACAAACCGTGGAGAGAAGCTGGGGCCACCACAAGGCCGACCGATCGCTTGGCTTAAGGACCACGGTGATTAAAAGAAAAACTGCTCCCGCCGCCAGGCCCGCCAAAATTCCTACAGCCAATCGCGCCGTTTTTTGGTGCATCAGTGAATCAATCAATTCGGTGCGTGACGTGGTCGTTTGCGACATGGAAGCCTCCAGTAATTGTTAATCAACGACAATTTAGCTAAAGCTCTAGGGTTGAATCAAGAGTAAACTCCGTCGTAGACAAGTGTTCGTTAGTAGGAGATTCTAATGGCATCTATGGAAAATTTAAAGCCCATCCAAACGAGTATGACAAAGCTCTTGGGAATCCAATTCCCCATAATTGCGGGCCCAATGTTTTTGGTGAGCAATGAAGACCTTGTCAGCGCGGTTTCAAACAGTGGCGCCTTGGGGGCAACTCCATCGCTGAATTGGCGTACGCCGGAGCTTTTTTCTCAGGCTGTTGAAACAATTAAAGCAAAAACATCTAAACCATATGGCATTAATCTGATCGTCAATAAGTCCAATCCCCGGGTCAATCAGGATTTAGATGTTTGCGTGAAACATAAAGTGCCGTTGGTTATTACTAGTCTCGGAAACCCCAAAGAGGTCATTGATAAGGTCCATGGATATGGAGGTAAAGTCTTCTGTGATGTCGTGGACTTAAAGTACGCCCTTAAAGTACAAGATTTAGGGTGTGATGGAGTTATCGCGGTGAGTCAAGGCGCTGGAGGCCATGCGGGTCCCATTTCACCTTTGGTCTTATTGCCCCATTTGAAGAGTAAACTGCGAATTCCCGTTATTGCCGCCGGTGGAATAGCTTCGGGAAATCAAATTCTAGCGGCTTTGATCTTAGGTGCCGATGGGGTTCAAATCGGCACACGATTTATCGCCACACCAGAGGCCGGAGTGACCAACGACTATAAAGAAGCCATCGTCAAAGCCGAGCCTGAGGATATTGTGATGACGCGACGGATTTCAGGCACGCCTGCGGCGGTGATCAAAACCCCGTATATTGAAAAGGTCGGACTTGATCTCAATCCCATTGAAGGGTTTTTGCTTAAAAATCCTTGGACAAAGAAATACGTCCGCATGGTTCGCTATGTGCTTGGGCAAAACGCTCTAGAGAAGGCGGCTCATAAAACCACCTGGAAAACCGTATGGAGCGCAGGTCAGGGAGTTGGCCTGATTCATGACATAATACCCGCTGGCCAGGTTGTGCAGCGCCTTGTAAAGGAATATTGGGATGCTCGGGAGAATCTTCCTTAGTTGGGTTTTTGCGGGAGCAGTCAGTTCGACTCCAGCATTTGGCCAAGTTTTATCAAATTCGCAGGTTAAAAAACTAGAAGCACTGGCATTAAAACCTGTCAGAGACCAAGTCGAAGAAATCCAAAAAGATGTTCCCATTGAAATTTTAAAATCAACAAGACCAAGAAGCACTCAGCATTTCAATTTCTTGCCCCTATCTCAAAAAACTGTGGCTGATATAACGGATCTCGAGGGTTTATACGGAAAAGCACCCTGTCCCATCGAGGGAAAGTCAGTCATTTATGTAGCCGAAGATGCCCCGCCCTCAACACTTTTGCATGAGTATGCCCATTACCTTCAACTGACGAATGAGAAGCGATGGTGTGAGCTTGAAAAATCAGGACTCACAACTGAGGAAAAACGCGAACGGGCGATTATGTATCATCGCTTTGAATTTGAAGTTTTAAAAGTTTTATGGACTATGCGCGAAACGATTCCCTGGCTCACGTTTGAAGACCGGCTTATCTTGATCGAAGGTCTCAATCGAGAAGATAAAATTCTAAAGCAAAACAAGTTTGAAGGACTTGACGAGGCAACGTCAGTGGCCCTTCAAGGTCAAGTCGATGCCATAAGGGCTCAAATTGAGCTTATCTCTTGGGTTAGAAAAAAGCCCCAAGACGGGGCCGCGGTTATTCAAAAAATGGAAGTCATTAGCCTCAAGGCCTGCGCCGAGCAAACTCTCGGGGGAAGTTACCTCGATCGCCTTAATCTTTGTCTCAAGAAACGCTGCCAATTAGGAGGCTTCAGCTGCCAACCGATTTCCCAATCCGATCGAAAGCTTTACGATGACGATTTAGGACTTACCGTTTACGCCTGGGTAAAACCATTTAAAGATCAAGAGAACTGTTCTATTCAAAAACTTAAAGATGAGCTTGGTGAAAGGCCCGAAGAGTCCACTAAGTGCTGGAAGACGTGGGTGGCTTCGCGATCAAAGAACCGCCAATTGGGGATGGTTAAAAAATTGGACCCCCAGGTTGTCGCCAAAAAATATTTTGCACCAAAGCTTAAAATTGATAAGTCCATTTCGTTTTTTGAAGCCAACAGGCCCGATCTTTTTTTGAATCAATTTTATTGTTTTTTTATTTATCAGAAATCGGTTTCTTACGAAAAACTTCCGCCAACTCAATTTGGACATGCCGTTCAGGGCGCTTCGTTCACCGGTGAAACCCTATTGGCTTATCAGCACTGGCTGACTCAGAATCCTTCCGGGCAGTTTTGTTCAAAGCTTGTAAAGTCCATGACGGGTCAGAGTCCTCAGATGCTTAAGGTTTCGCCAAAGGCCATGGTGATTGTTTTAAATCCCTTGGCACTTTTAACCTCAGGATTGTCAAAATATGAAGAGGCCGCAAGAAAGGCGATTAATCATGAGCGCCTTCATCATGTCTATGCGCAATCTGAAAAGGTTCGAAATCGAGTAAAGACACTTTGGCAATCGCTTAAAGACGATGAGCGAGAGAAGTTTAAATCCGAACACGCCTCTTATGATTTTTCCTCTGAGCTCATCCTCTTGAGAGAATACTTTTCTTATCACTTTCAAAGTGAGCCTGAAGCTTATGAGGCTTGGCTGTAAAATAAGTCAATCGCGTTGAATTTAGAGTTTTGCCGTCTTAAGCCACGCGACGTAACTTCGAACGCCGGCCTCTAGGGTTGTAAAGGCCGGAGAAAATCCGGCTTTACGAAGCTTAGTCACATCGGCCTGAGTTTTGTATTGGTATCCGGCCCGAAATTCTAATGGAGTATCAACCCAGTTTATTTTCAAAGGCTTTTCAAGAGATTTGAAAAGTACTGTTGCCAGTTCTAGAAAAGTCGACGCACAGCCGGTTCCGCAATTGTAAATGCCATTTTCCGGGCGCGCGGTGATCAAAAAATTAATAACGTCTAAAACATCGCTCACATAAATGAAGTCGCGAGCTTGTTCACCATCTTTAAAACTCTTGTTATGACTTTTGAAAAGTGTCATCTGGCCGGTTTTTTGAATTTCGTTAAATCCGTGAAAAACAGAACTGGCCATGCGTCCTTTATGATTTTCGTGGGGGCCATAAACATTGAAATATTTGAGTCCCCACCAATTGGGCGGGGCTTGTATTTGGCTTAAAGCGAACAAGTCGAAATCATGTTTGCTTTTTCCATAAAGATTGAGTGGTTTGAGTTTGGGAATTGCCGTGTGAGCATCGCTGAAACCCTCGGTTCCTGAACCGTAGGTCGCCGCACTTGACGCATATAAAAAGGGAATTTTCTTTTGAGTGCAATAGTTCCAAAGAGTTTTTGAGTATTCGAAGTTCCATTCTTTAAGCAAGTCGGGGTCTTTTTCAGCGGTGTTAGTGATGGCCCCCATATGGATGATCATTTCAACGTTTTGTAACTCGCCAAGTTGGCTTAAAAATATTTTGTGGGCTTCTATGACTTTTGAGGATTTGATGATTTCAGGATCATAGCGGTTGGTGTTAAAAGCCTTGAGTTTATCAACCAGGCACAGATCCTTAACCCCTTGATTAAAGAGAAATTTGGCGATTTGGCTTCCGATAAACCCGGCACTACCTGTGATGATAATCATGTCAACCTCAATATGTAATTCCCATTAAATTCTAACAGTTTATCCGGTGGGTCAAGGTCTATCAGATGATTTAAGATTCGCTCAGTTGACTTACCAAAAACGTCCTGGGAAGATGCCCCAGACGTAAGGGGTATTAAATCAATCTGGGGGGACGATGCGCAAAAACTTTAGCCAGTTTATCCGCTACATCTATTCAACGCTTTTAGCGGTCTTTTTCACCGCGGCGACTGCCCACGCTATTCCGATCGCCGTGGGGGCAGCGCCAGACAACAATCAGGCGGTCTTACTGAAAGCGATTAGCGTCGCTTCCCGCGAGATCGTCATGAATGTCTATGAGCTCAGCAACAAAGTGGTTGCCGATGCTTTAGTTGCCAAAATGAAGGCGGGCGTTCGTGTCGTTATCCTTGTCGAAGGCCAGCCGGTTGGCGGATTTCAGAAAAAAGCACAGGCCGCCCAGCAATATCTTGTGGCTCATATGAAGGCTATCGGAGGCCAAAGTGAGTTTAAGATTATGACCGGAGTTGGGGGGCACAAGAGGCGCTTCCGATATAACCACGCTAAATACACCATCATTGATCGCACCGACGTTGTTGTGGGAAGTGAAAATTACACTGATTCGGGTCATCCTCGCATGGGCGGACCGGGTAATCGAGGGTGGGAAGTGCTCATGCGATCACCCGACCTGGCCCAAGCTCTTTTGAAAATTTTTGCTTACGATATCGACATGCGCTTTGGAGATGTTATCGATGCGAGAAACTTGCCCTCTGATGTCGTGTTAGGGCAAATTTTTGGCGGACTTCAGCCATTCTTGGACCCCGATGACGTTCCTGAAATTGATTTCATAAATCCCAATGTGGATCCCTGGTCTATGGGCGGATACCACAATACGCCGATTCGTACGACCGATGGTCAAATTGTTGATCTCGTAAGATCTCCAGATAATTCTTTGGCCGGTGTCATTCGAGTGATGCGAAGTGCTCAGCGCACTCTTGATGTTCAGCTGATGTCTTTCAATGGAATTTGGGGACTGGGCCTTGCGCCATTTATGACAGAAATTCTTGATGCGGCCAGGCGCGGAGTTCGAGTTCGCGTTATGCTCAACGATGATTCTGTTTTTAGCCGTGGAGAACCTAGACCCAACGGCAATCAGCGCACCCTTCGTCAATTGAGGGAACTTGGAAGGGAATTGCCATTGGAAGCTGTCGTGGCTTCTAATGCCAAACTCAGGATTAATTACATTCATAATAAGGGAATCGTAGTTGATGGGCACACGGCTTTTGTGAGCTCAATTAATTGGACGCAGAATTCAGTTGCCAACAATAGAGAGCTCGCCTTAGTACTTCGGGGAGGCGAGGTTGGTCCATATTACCAATCATTATTTGAAAAAGACTGGAGAGCTGCCCATTCCCAATGAAAATTCTTGTTGTTGATGATGATGAGTTGATCCATTTAACATTAGGTCAAGTATTTAAAGGCGAAGAAGTGCACTTCGCCTTTAATGTTCAAGAAGCAGAGAACCTTTTAAGTCAACACGTCTTCAATTGCGCATTTTTAGATGTCCAACTTACCCCGGGTCCGGTTTACGACGGCATTCAACTTCTGCGTACTTTACGTGAAAAATACAATTACCTTCCTTGCGTCATGATGAGCGGCCTTGATGACAAAGAACTTATTCTGAAGAGTCTTGAACTCGGGGCGGTGGAGTTCTTGGTCAAGGGTGTTGTGGCCCCTCAGGCGTTTAAGTATGCCACTTACAAGGCGGCCGCTTGGCGAAAAATGGTGTCAGACAGTGCGGCAAATCGCAAAGGGCCCGGACATATTGAATCACAATACGAAATTCGCGGAGCAAGTCCGGAAGTCGCCAAGCTCAAAGAATCCATTAAGCGTTTGGGGGCTGTTGATGGGCCGTTTTTGATTTTGGGTCCAACGGGAAGTGGAAAGGAACTGGTCGCCCGCGGCCTTTGGGCGGCAAAAGGAGATCCTCATCGCCCGTTTATTGCCGTCAATTGCGCAAGTCTTCCGGAGAATTTAGTTGAAAGTGAACTTTTTGGCTATGAACGAGGCGCTTTTACGGGAGCGTTGTCTGCGAAAGCCGGACTATTTGAAGCTGCAAGTGGTGGGGACATATTTTTAGACGAAATTGGTGAGCTTCCAACGGCATTGCAGGCGAAATTTTTAAGAGTATTGCAAGACAGAAACATTCGTCGCCTCGGTTCACACAAAGAACGACCTGTTGATGTTCGCGTAATCGCGGCCACAAATTTGGATTTGAAAAAAGCGGTTGTAGATGGTGATTTCCGGGAAGACCTATTTTACCGGCTCAATACTCACCAAATCGAAGTTCCAGCTTTGAGTAAGCGCAAAGCTGATATTGTTTTGCTTCTTAAATTTTTCTTAGATTCAGCCGGGGTTCAGAGTATTCAGATACCCGATGAAAGTCGAAAACAGCTCGAAAACTTTGAGTGGCCGGGCAATGTGCGTCAGCTGCGCGCTTTTGCCGAGAGTCTCCGTCCCTTTTTGGATGACGGAAATCGCGTTATTGAATCGCATTTTGTGACCGAATGGATTTCGCGTAATACACTCCGGGCTCATCAAACTCTAGGACTCGGAAAAGAAAATCCCCAAGACTTATTGCGTGAAGCTTTGAACTCTAAAAAGTCAGTTAATATCATTGAGCTTGTAGAAAGTTTGCGAGCCGAGTATTTGAAGGCGGCTTTGGATTTAACAGGGCAGAACCGGACTCAGGCGGCAAAACTTTTGGGCGTTTCTCGTCAACGACTAAGCAATTGGATTACGGAGCTTTGGCCTGCGATGGCTGACGAAGAGCTTTAAGATAAAATCCCAATCCTAAAAATAAAATGATTGGTAAAACCATCAGGGCTTTTTCTAAATCAAATAAATCCGCAAAGATCCCTACGATAGTTGGGCTAATGAAATCTCCTAAGATATGAATGGTGAAAAGGCAAAAGGCAACGGCCACTCCTCTAAGCCATTGGGGGACAGATTCCAAAATGAGAAGATTCACAGGCGCTTGCGTCGCAAACAAAAAAAGTTCGGCAAACCCAAGAGTGACGAAAAACAAATCGGTTCGAAGAATTTGAAAACTTAAGATGCAAAGAATCAATCCAATAACATGGGTAACACCAAAAAAGAGTTTGGGACGACTTAAGCGTGAATAAATCCATCCGCCAAATAAAGTACCAATTGTGCCCGTAAGGGCCGTGACTCCGCCAAATAGGGTGCCTGCTTTGACGGTGTCAAATCCACGATGACTGACGAGATAGTGGGGCATCCAACCGGCAAGCGCGCCAATGACGAAGGTGAAGGCTGTGTATCCAAAAACGAGATTAATAAAGCGCCTCTGGCCAAAAAGCGATTTGATATCATTGAAGATCTGATTTGAGTTGAGAGATTGCCGATCGGGATCAAGGCGTCGGGGATCTTTAAAAAACAGTCCGATTAAACCAAATCCGATTCCGAAAAAACCAACAACCAGAAAAGCCATTCGCCAACCAATCGTGTCGGCAAACACACCGCCAAGGACGTACCCAAGGGCTGACCCTAGGGGAATGGTAGCCGAAAGCCACGTGACCGCTCGGATCCGATCTTTTTGATTAAAGAGATCCATTACCATTGGTTGGGACGATGAGGCTTGGGTTGATTCACCCACTCCAATAAAGCAGCGTAAAGCAACAAGTTGCCAAGCACTGGAGGCGAGAGCGAAAACGGTACTGGCGATTCCCCAAAAGATAGTTCCAACGCTGATCAGTCGGGTGCGCGAAATTCGATCAGAGAGAATCCCGAAAATAGGACTAGCCAGGAAGTAGCCAAACATAAAGGCACTGAGAATGAGGCCCGCATAAGTATGATTGAGGCCTAGCTCTTGTTTGACTGACGTCATTAGGGAGGCTGCCATCCATCGTTCAATATAATTGGCAAGGTTGATCAGTATAAGCCAATAGAGGATGGTGTTTGCGCTCATGGACTTTGACTCTAATAGACGAGTCAGTTAAGGTGCAAGGAGTGAATAGGTGAGGAATGGATATATCGGTTTTCTTAATCATTGCCCTGGGTCTTATTTTAGTATTCGGTACAGGAATGTATTTCGTGCTCCAGCGTGCTTCGGCAAATCTTTCAAAAGGCTTGGAGCAGTCGGTGGTGGCGCAACGGGGCCTTATCGATGAAGCCTTGTCGCGAAATCGCATGGAGTCCCGCCAAAACATGCAAATCGTCCTCGACGATTTGCAAAAGCGCATTGATACGGTTCGTACTGAGGTTGACAAAAAATTAAGTGAAACGGTCACCAGAAATTTTGAAGGTTTTGGGGCTGTGGCGAAAAGACTTGAAGAGCTGAAAACTGTTACTGGCGAAGTTGTTAATTTAAGCCAAGGGGTTCGTGACTTGAGCCGCATCCTTGAAAGCCCGAAACTTCGCGGAGCCATGGGTGAATTTCAGCTCGGAGAAATGCTTAAGCAAATTCTACCGTCCGATTGTTTTGAAGAGCAATATGCGCTTGACCCAAAGAGTCGAGAACAAGTCGATGCGGTCATCAAGCTTCAAGAAGGCTTTTTATGTATTGATAGCAAGTTTCCACTGACGTCAGCGCGGGCTTTGCTTGAAACAGACCTATCAGCGGACGAGAAAAAGGCTTACGAAAAATCGTTTTCTCAAGACGTAAAAACAATGGTGGATTCCATCGCTTCTAAATACATCATTTCCGGAAAGACATTGGATTTTGCGTTTATGTTTATTCCCGCCGAAGCGGTTTACTATTTTTTGCTTCAGAATTCAGAGCTTCATCAACACTGTCTCAATAAAAAGGTAATTCCCGTCTCTCCAAATTCATTTTATGCCTATTTGCAGGCGCTGGCCGTGGGCTTTAGAGGGATGAGAATTCAAGCAAAGGCTCAAAAGATTTCTGAATCGCTTTCAAAGATGACGTCAGATTTTGAGCGGCTACAAGGCGAGCTCGGAAAGCTTGGAAAACATTTAAAAGATGCCCAAACACAATACGGAAATGTCGAGTCACGCACGATTAAAATGTCAGAAGCTGTGGTTAGACTGGGCTCTTCGACCCATGAAATTGAAGAACCGGAAGCTAAAAGCTCCAGTCATCCTCAAATCCTTTAGTAAGGGAGCTGCTATAGGCTCCCCCTAGGGGTCTAAAGACATCGGACCGACGCCCTTTGGGGTAGTATTCGGGCACCGTAGGCAAATAGCGCTTCCAAAAATGCCGAACAAAACGCAAAGCAGGGCCCCCGGTAAAGCCCGACGGAACAATAAACCCATCGCGGTTATGGCAAGGGGTGATCTTTGCGCCAGCTTTGACGGCCATATCTTTGGCTTTTTCCAAGTCGACGACTCTTAAAGTGAGCATATAAATGCCCGCATGATTCTTGGTTATTTCTGAGATCAATTCATGGTTAAGCGCTATGGCATCTATGTAGCGGTCGCCTGACTGCACTCGTCGTCCCTGAGTTTTTACCAGTTCATGATGAGTGTAGCCCGAATCCACCCGGTCAATAATCTTGGCCACTTTTTTTATGGCTTCTTGAGGACTTGAGTGGGCCAAGTGAATTCCTTCAATCCCAAAACAAGAATTAGGGTGTTGGTTGGGAAGGTTCTCCTGAGCCAAACGGGCAAGTTCTTTTGGTGAGTTTTGAACGACCCAGGCACTTAATCCTTCAACAAACTGATTTAGCCCAAAGCCATACCACAGCGGAACCGAAAGGTCCGAGCTTTGAGCTGAGCGCGGAGTTCCCGTAATGCTGAGTTCTTTTAGCCTCTGGTAGTCTTCACCGATATGGTCTGATTCTAAAGTGAGCCCCAAAATTCCATCACCGTTGAGAGGCTGTTGTGATGGGTTGATTTCGCCTCCTAAGATCTTTTGCTCTTTAGAGCTTAGGATTTCTAGGGACTCGGGGCCAAAATAGACGGCTTCGGAAAGCGGGTCTCTTCGGCTCGGGCCAAACTCAAATCCCAGGGATTCAAGTCGGCTCTTAAGGTTTGTAGGATTGGAAGAGGCCCAAAAAATGGATTCGAACCGAAGCATTGCGAAAACCTTTCTTAATTAAAGTGCAAACGAGCCGCCAACGGCAATTGATGTGTAGCTGCCAAACATCACTTGGGTGCGCAGCCACCATTGCTCGGTCAATCGGTAGGTGGCATGTCCACCGGCCTGAAAATAAATTTCGCTACCCCGACTTTTATAAGTCACGCCATTTACAGTTGTGGACCCGCCGGCGGTTAGGTAGTTAATGCCGGCTCGAGGACCGACCATAAATGCCGTGTCAGGAATTCTGAAATCCCATCTTGCTTGAATAGGAAACTCAATGGCCGTGTAGGAAACCGACTGCCCACCAAGGGTCTCGGAAGCGGATACAAATCCAAGACCGGATTCTAAACTCAAACTATCATCGACATTGGGGAGTACGCTATCCAGGAGTCGGTAGGCGGCTAATCCTTGAATGCCCATTCCAGGATTGTAAAATCCCACAAACGCAGTGAAATCCCAGGGTCCATATTCATTTGCCCATGACCGGTCTTCTTCTGAAAGTGTCTTAGAAGTTTGAGCTCCCGTGGTGTATTTCCCCGATCTTGCGCCCTGAGCCAGGGCCAGTTGGGCAGACAAAATAATAGCTGAAAGCAGGATTAAAGTGGTTCTCATGAGTGTTTCCTCCGTTGACCCATATTTTTAGCCATCCAAGGTATCAAACTCAAGCACAATAAGAGGAGAGAGGCAGTTGATTCTCTGATGAAAATCAGGAGACAATCAAATGTATGAAGCGGCACATAAAACTTGTGGTCAGCGATTGCCATCTTGGGACCGGGGCGTTTCTTGCCGACGGCGGGTTGAATCCGCTCGAGGACTTTAGAAAAGATCACAAATTCAAAGAATTTTTGGAATTCTATACTGCGGGCCAAAATCAGGAGCTTTCGGTTGAGCTTGTGATCAATGGAGACTTCTTTGACATGCTTCAGGCCCGAACTTCTTCCGATACCCCTTATGAAATCGTGGAAAGCATTGCGGTCTATAAAATTCGCCGTATCTTAAAAGGTCACCCGGTGGTCATCGACGCTTTGAAGCGCTTTATCGAAAAGGGTCATCAAGTTCGATTCATTTGGGGAAACCATGATGCGGGACTCTGGTGGCCCGGAGTTCAAGAAGAAATCAAAAAGGCCATCGATCCATCGGTGATTTTTACCTTTGATGCTTATGAGTTTGATGGGATTCGAATTGAGCATGGTCATCAATACGAAATAATGAATCACTTTGACGTCAAAGAGATTTTTTTAGAGCGTGGGGGGCGCACAATCCTCAATTATCCGTTTGGCAGCTTCTTCGTCGCCGGATTTATTGCTCCGCTTAAAACAAAGCGTCACTACATTTCGCAGGTTGTTCCGTTTAGCAAGTTTCTGCGCTGGGCGTTTATTTTCGATTTTTGGTTTGCGCTGCTTCATGGCATTTGGGCATTTTGGTTCTTTTTCAAAATGCGATTCATCTATCACCCGCTTCGCTTTGCGAGGATCAGTAAGACCATTCAGATTGTCTATGAAATGATGAATCGACCCAAGTTTGCTGAGCTTGCGCCAGAAATCATGGCCCAGCACAAGGCTCAAATCTTAATACTGGGGCACAATCATCAGGCGGCCCACCGCCATTTTTCCGATGGGCGGCAGTACGTTAACACCGGAACCTGGACGGACGTGACCAGTTTTGACCCGGGTAGCCTTGGTCGATTGAGTCGTCCAACTTATGGATTTATCGAGTATGGGCATGGTCACGTCCCAGGGGACGGGCACCTTCCTCGGGTAAGCCTAAGAGTTTGGAAAGGTCGACATCATGAGTGGGAAGAATTCGAACCTTAATCGATTCGCGAGAGGTCTTCAAATTTTTCACAGAGCAAAAACCCGCTAGGTTCTGGAAGATTGATGACTTCGTGATCGTGCGTGCTTCGTTCCATATCAGTTAAGAGGCTTTGACCCACAGATTCTAAAAATCCAAAACTTCCCCAAACCAGGGAGCTAATAGGTTGACGGGGTTTTTCAACGAGCTCAATGGCCCGAGACCCTTCGGTTCGGACATTGCCAAATGTACTTATTTTTGCCCGATCCATTTTGTTCAAAATCCAAAGACTCTTAAAACTTGTCAGCCCCGAAATCACCGCCGGAATCAGCGACCGGTTACCTTGTAACATAAGGTGTGTGTCGGGTAAGAGGCAGAGATTTTTTTCTGACCAAAAAGGCTTCGCCTGAAGACAGGTGCGGGGCCATTCCTCGCTGGGTTTTGGTTCGTGATTTTGAAACACAATGGGTATTTTAAGTTGGTGAACGGAAAGCCAATGGTCAACCCAGGCATTGAGCTGTGCCAACTTCGCCGGTCTTGTGACAATGACGATCTTGTTAATGAGTTTTGAAAAATCAATGAGATGCGAAAAACTGTATTCAATCAAAGGGCGACCATGGTAATCCATCAGCTCTTTAACTGGAGCTTTTGGATTTCTTGTACCAAATCCGCTCGCTGGGATTACAATTGTTATGCTCGAATCGTCAGTCGTCATATTAAGTTTCGATCATCCAGAGTTAACAACACGGGCTGTGAAATCCGTTCTGGATCTTCAGCTTTCTCCAAAACATTTATATCTTGTTCACAACGGCAGTCAGAAAAAAAATGTCCTGACTCTTAAAGCACGATTTCCCGAGATCAATCACCTCGAAATTGAATTCAACAAGGGATATTCCGGAGGTATGAATGTGGGGCTGGCCGCGGCCTTTGCGGCAGGGGCCCTTCGCGTTTTGGCGGTAACTAACGATACGGTTCTAAAGCACTGGCCGAAGGCCTTTAAAATTGAATCGGGGCATTTACTTAGGGAAGCCTATTTGTTGGCCCCACTGATTGAGCGCAGAAGCACCGGCGAAGTTGATTCACTTGGTGGCGAAATCAATTGGCTCACGGGAAAACTCAGTCACATTCAAACCAGAGGGCTCGGAGTAGCGGCAAAAGCCATTCAGGATCCGAGTTTTTATGTGCCTGGAACAAGCTTTTTAATGAGCCGTGGATTTTGGAAGTTAGTGGGCCCCTTTGATGAATCTTTAGGAACCTATTGGGAGGATGTAGAGCTAAGCCTAAGAGCAAGGCTTCGCAGCGCCCAGCTGGGAGTGTACTCCGATATTAAGCTTTGGCATGGGGTGGGAAAAACTTGTCATAAAAACCCAGTGTATTCGGTCTTTTACTTTCATCGGAATCGGAGAAAAGTGGTTTGGAAATACGCCCCTTGGCCAGAGCGGGCTGTGTTTGGCGCTATCTATACGGTTGATACAGCGAGAAAATTTTTCAAATATGTTTTAAAGGCTGATTCCCAAAGGCTAAAACTGCTCACCCAAAGCCTGATTTCGTGATAACTTCTCGGTCTTTATGACGCAGTCAGGCAATACCATTCAATGGCTCCCGACAACAAGGGAAGAGCTCACTCAACGAGGGTGGGATGAACTCGATATTTTATTGATCACCGGAGACGCTTACATCGATCATCCTTCGTTTGGGATTCCACTTTTGGGAAGAGTGCTAGAAGCAAAAGGGTACCGCGTTGGAATTTTAGCTCAACCTAAATGGAGCGATTTAAGCGACATCACCAGTCTTGGACGTCCCAAACTCTTCGTTGGAATTTCAGCGGGATCCATGGACAGTCTTATCAATAAATATACGGCCAACAAGAGACTCCGTGACTACGACGCCTACACCCCTGGGGGTGATGCCAATCAAAGACCGGAACGGGCAAGTCTTGTTTATGCAAATCTTGCTCGAAAGGCCTTTCCGGGGGTACCGGTGATCTTGGGCGGAATCGAAGCGAGCCTTCGTCGCTTCACTCATTATGATTATTGGGAGAACAGGCTTCGTCGCTCATTGCTGTTTGATTCTAGAGCCGATCTTCTTGTGCACGGAATGGCAGAAAAAACCATTACCATCATTGCCGATCACTTAAGAGCGGGCAACACCATGGATCATTTGCCCGACCTTCGGGGCACAGCAAGACTTCGAAAAGACCTTAAGCATCTTGATCCTGAGCAAACCCTAAAACTGGCTTCTTACGAAGAAGTTCTTCAGGATAAAAAGCTATTTAATAAAAATGCAGTCACGATCGAGCGAGAGAGTAATCCTCATAATGCCAAAATCTTAGTTGAACCTTGCCAAGGTTGGTTCACCGTCGTGCAGCCCCCCGTGATGCCACTCACGACTTCAGAACTTGATGAAATTTACGAACTTCCGTTCACTAAAAGGCCCCATCCTAAATATGTGCAACCCATTCCTGCTTATGAAGTGATCAAATTTTCGGTACAAACTAATCGCGGCTGCTTTGGGGGCTGCAGTTTTTGTGCGATTACCCTTCAGCAAGGACGGGAAATTCAATCGCGGTCCCCTGAAAGTTTAAGGCGGGAAGTTGAAAGGCTAAAGACCCTTCCAGGCTGGGCGGGAACGGTCACCGATCTAGGCGGACCGTCAGCGAATATGTACAAGCTCACAGGTAAGGATCAAAAAATTTGCGAAAAGTGCAAGAAAATGTCGTGTCTGTTTCCGGAGCCCTGCTTCAATCTGAACACCGATCAAACTCCTCAGATTGATATGATGCGTTCGGTGAGACAAATCAAAGGTGTTAAGCATGTCTTTATCGCTAGCGGAATCCGATACGATCTCGCACTTCGAACCCCAGAGTACATCAAAGAAATGACCCAACATCATACGGGTGGTGTTATGAGCGTGGCGCCTGAACACACCGATCCAGCGGTTTTAAAATTGATGAAAAAACCGCCCATTGAAGAGTACAACAAATTTGTTGATTACTTTAATCAGTTTAGTCTTGAGGCCGGTAAAAAGCAGTCACTGTCGCCGTACTTTATCGCAAGTTTTCCTGGCTCCGATTTAACAAAGACGGGAGCGATGAGCGAGTACTTTAAGAAACATAAAATGAGACCCGAACAAATTCAGGATTTCATCCCCTCTCCCATGACACTGGCGACGGCCATGTATTACACCGAACTGGATCCCAGCACCAACGAGCCGCTGTATATTGAAAAGCAAATGTCAAAACGCAAGCTTCAAAAGCGAGTGCTTCAATCGTTTATTCCATCGAACAGAATGAGAATGGCAAAGACGCAGAAACAAAAAGGGCGATTCCCTAGAACTTATATTATGGACGAAACGGTCACAAACGATCTCGACATAAATGGGTAGCTGATGACAAAAAAACGGATCCCCATTCGAACACTTGATGATCAAACGATTAACAAAATCGCCGCGGGCGAAGTTGTTGAACGGCCAGCGAGCGCACTAAAAGAGCTCCTTGAAAACAGTGCCGATGGTGGGGCGCGACGGATTGAAGTGTTCATAGAAGAAGGGGGTCGGAAGCTTCTCAAAGTGAGAGACGACGGGGCTGGGATTCCCGAAGAGGAGCTTTTGTTGGCGCTCTCTCGTCATGCCACAAGTAAACTCAGTTCCATTTCTGACCTTCAGAGTATCGAAACTTTTGGATTTCGCGGAGAGGCACTTTCATCGATTGGGGCGGTCTCACGACTCACTCTTTCAAGCACAACTCCTGGGGCCCTGAAAGGAGCTGAGATCGCTTCCGTTGGGGGAGCGTTGGGAGAGGTTAGGCCTCAAAGCCCCATTGAAGGGACAACAGTCGTTGTCGAAGACTTGTTTTTCAATGTGCCGGCCCGTCAGAAGTTTTTGAAATCACAGGGGGCAGAAACGGCGGCGATCAAAAAGACCGTCAAAGCATTTGCTTTGGCGCATCCTGAAATTCAGATTCAGCTCACGATAGACGGTAAGCTCGTGTACAACTTTCCAGCCTGTGATTTTGTAACACGAGCCCACCAAGTTTTAGAATTAAGGGCTAACCAAACAATTCACATCAAGAAGCGTCTCGAGGATTGCGAACTTGAGGCTGTCCTTTCGCGGCCGGAGCTCAGTCAATCGACTCAACAAAACCTATGGCTTTTGGTGCAAGGCCGACCGGTGCAAGATCGCTCAATCTCACATGCCATTGTAGAGGGCTATCGCCACGTTTTAATGGAGCATCAATTTCCCCAAGGTGTTTTGAGTTTGCGTGTTTCTCCCGAAACGATCGATGTGAATGTTCATCCCGCAAAAACCCAGGTGAAATTTGTTAACCCTCAATCGGTTTTCCGGTTTGTCCACGTCTCAATAAACGAAGCGTTAGAAAAAGAGCTGGGATCCAAAAAACAAAATATCTCTCAGGGTGCGGAGTCGTTTTTCGAACAACCGACATTGATGAGTGAAAATCGTGTTCAGTACGCGGTAAAGCAATTCAACTTAGAGCAAATGAGTCCCATGTCCTCAAATGCCAATCAGGATGTGAGCCCTTGGTTTGAACCTAAAAAGGAATCCAGTCAAAACGTTGGTGCGTGGGAAAGCCTTCAGGTTATTGGTCAGGTCGCAAATACTTATATCGTGACGCAATCACCAAAGGCTCTCGTTTTAGTTGATCAGCACGCCGCTCACGAAAGAGTGATGTTTGAGCGCCTCATGAGAGATTTTAAAAATTCCAGAGTGGATTCCCAAGTGGCCCTTCTTGCCGAAACGTTGGAGCTTGGGGAAGAGGCCTCGGAAAACTTGTGCGAGGACGAAGCCTCGGCTTTGCTTCAACGCCTGGGGTTTGAAATCATCAGACGAGGGCCAAGCGCCATCGCTGTGGTTTCGAGGCCGACTTTACTTCAAGATATGGGCTTAGGCCCGATGCTGAGTCGGGTGAGTGAGCAAATCAGTGACGGGCGAGGGGCCCAAGAACTTAACAAGGTGGTGGGTGATATTGTCGCTACGATGGCCTGTCACGGTGCCATCCGAGCGGGTAAAGTGTTAAGCCCTGAGGAAATGGCAAGCCTTTTAAAACAAATGGATGAATTTGCATTTTCTAGCTTTTGTCCTCATGGGAGACCTGTAAGCGTGAGTCTGAGTCTCCATGATCTCGAGAAGTTGTTTAAGAGAATTGTATGAATTTAATAATCGTCGGCGGGGCCACCGCTACCGGAAAAACTGAACTTTCAATTGGACTGGCGCAACAATTCAAATGTCCCATTCTAAATTTTGATAGTGTGCAGATCTTCAGGGAATTCAATATTGGTACCTCAAAACCAAGTCTTGAAGAAAGAAAAGGTGTTGAACATCACCTCATCGATGAAATTGACCCTCTCGAGAATTATTCCGCTGGCGAATATCAACGGGCGGCAACAAAACGTTTGGCGGAGTTAGCCGCTAGAGGTGTTGAGCACGTGATTTTGGTTGGCGGAACCGGATTTTATTTGAGAGCGCTTTTATATGGTATGTACGCAGCGCCCACGATCGAAGAACCCATTCGGCAATATGCTCGTCAATTGGTAGAAACCCTAGGCTCAAAAGAGGCTCATCGAAAACTATCCCAATTAGATGAGGATTCGGCAAAAAAGGTGCATGAGAATGATTCGTATCGGATCACGCGCGCTCTTGAACTGGCCCTTTCGGGATTTTCAATGCAAGCGCTGCGAGCAGACTTCGAGTCTAAAGAACCTTTATACAGGAGTTTATTTCTTGGGGTTCAACTCCCGCGAGAGGATCTTAAAAAGCGGGTTACCAAACGAACTCAAAGATTTTTGAATCAAGGGTTGATCGAAGAAGCTCAACATTTAAGCCACAAGTACCCACAATCCAGAGCTTTAGGATCGGTCGGGTACAAAGAAGTCCTTGAGTGTTTAAAAACTCCTCATTGGCAGATGGACGCACTAGAAGAGCAAATCGTCAGATCCACGATGTTATTGGCAAAGCGCCAAACCACTTGGTTTAAAGCCATTGAGCCAATGAATTGGCTCAATCCCGAGTCCCCCTTAGAGGAGGCAAAAAAGCTAGGGCTCCATTTTCTTGACAAAGGATGTCAAGCCTCCTAGCTTGAGTTTTAGTATGCTGAGTATGACAGGATTTGGCGCCGCCAAAGGTGCTCTCGATAAAATCTCTCTCCAGGTTCAGATTAAGTCAGTCAACGGACGCTTTTTTGAAACGCGCTTTAGGTTACCCCGCGAGTATGTTTCTTACGAAAACGAGTTGAGAAAGCTTATTGCCACAAAAATCAGTCGTGGAACCGTTGATATCATGATCAATCGAGCACCCAATTTTGCTTCTGAAACGGGTTTTGATGTCAGCCCTCAGCTCGACTACGCAAAAGCTTACGTCAAGGCGGCCGAGCGGCTATCGGCAGAATTGGGACTTCGCAACGATCTTTCGGTTACGGGTTTAATGAAAGTACCCGAAGTATTGGCCCAGCCCATAACCGATGAGCTTCCCCTTGAAGAAAAAAAACTTTTGATGAATTTGGCGGCTCAAGCTCTGACAAAATGCATTGAAGAACGTGCTCGCGAAGGTGAAGCCACCCAAAAGACCTTACAAGACATTGGGCGCGATTTACGCCAGCGGTTGAAGGCCGTGCAAAATCAAAGTGAATCCATACAGCAAACTCTATTGGAAAAGCTTACGGAGCGAGTCAAAAATCTCACCCAGGAGACAACTATTGATCCTCAGCGGCTTGCTCAAGAAGTTGTGCTGGCTGTTGACCGCGCTGACATAGCCGAAGAGCTCAATCGGGCATCTTCCCATCTCGATGCACTCGATGGCATCTTGAAAGAAAAGGGGCCCGTTGGTAAGAAACTGGAATTCTTAAATCAAGAACTATTGAGAGAGTTCAATACAATGGGATCCAAAACTCAGACTTTGAGTGTGACTCAAGAAATCATTCAAGCTAAAACCAGTATTGAAAGGCTGCGCGAGCAGATTCAAAACATCGAATAAATGAAAGCTTTCAGACCAGGTGTATCTCAGCGATTTACGGGCCAAAGTCGACTTAAACCTCGACTGATCATTGTTTCGGCGCCAAGTGGCGCAGGCAAATCGACCTTGTGCGCTCGGATTGTTCAAGAGTACCCAGAAATTATAGAAAATGTGAGCTTCACGACCCGGCCCCCTCGGGGTCAGGAAGAAGATGGCGTTGACTACTTTTTCATTGATCAGGCGGAATTTGCCGAAAAGGTAGGCCGTGATTTCTTTGTCGAATACGCCACCGTCCACGGCCACAGCTATGGAGTAAGCCAAGCCCAAATCGAAACGGCCTTAGAGGCAGGGCGACCGATTATTTTGGATATCGACGTTCAAGGGGCAAAGACTCTGATGAAAAAGTTTACCGATGCCCTCACGATCTTTGTTTTGCCGCCGAGTATTGAAGAGCTTGAGCGACGGCTTCAGGGGCGAGATAAGGGTAAAACGAATAATTACGCACTGCGTATAAAAAATGCCGTTGGCGAGATGGCGCAGCAGGATCACTTCTCTTTTAAGGTGGTCAATGACGATTTGGACCAGGCCTACCGCGACTTTAAGAAAGTAGTTGAAACTGAGCTTCGAAACGATTAATTTCACTAGGTTTTATACAAACATTTAAGGAGTTACCCGTGGCCCGAATTACCGTTGAAGATTGCTTAGAAAGGGTTTCAAATCGCTTTTCTTTGGTGATGCTCGTGTCTCAAAGAGCAAAGCAGATTATGAAGGGCTCCTCTCCGATGATTGATTCCAAAGACAACAAGGCTATTGTTACTTCGCTTCGAGAAGTGGCGGCCGGAAAAGTCTGGTACGAGATCAATTCGGAAGAAAATGGCACCGCCGACCAACAAATCGAGCGAGATTTGACCCGATAAATGAAACTTGACCGCTTGCGCCCATTTGCCTTTAACCCCTAAACTGATTGGACGGGGTGCGGCGTGACGGATGCGGGACAGACCCTTAATGAATTAAAAGAAAAGATAAGATCCTACTTTCCTCAGGCAGATTTGTCTCAGCTCGAGCAGGCCTACGAGTTTTCTCGCAAATGCCACGAAGGACAACTGCGCCGATCGGGAGATCCTTACATCCTCCATCCACTTGGTGTGGCGTCCGTACTCGCTGAAATGCACATGGATCTAGATACAATCATCACGGGACTCTTACACGATACTGTCGAAGACACTGTGGCCACACTTCAAGATATTGAGAAAATGTTTGGGCCTACAATCGCTTATTTGGTGGATGGCGTTACCAAAATCTCTCAAATGACTTTTCGAAACACCCACGAAAAACAATCTGAAAATATTCGTAAAATGATCATCGCCATGGGACGCGATATTCGCGTGGTTCTTGTTAAGCTCGCTGATCGCCTTCATAACATGCGCACGCTCAATCACATGCCTGTCGAAAAACAGACCATCATCGCTCAAGAGACAATGGATATTTATGCGCCATTGGCAAATCGATTGGGCATTAGTTGGATGAAAATTGAGCTCGAAGATTTGTCACTGCGCTACCTGAAGCCGGATATCTACTACAACTTGGTTCAAAAAATTTCTAAGAAGAAAACCGAGCGCGAAAAATATATCAATGAAGTGATCTCAGTTATCAAACGTGAGCTTGAAAAAGAAAATATTCAAGCCGAAGTGCATGGGCGGCCTAAGCATTTTTATTCGATCTATAAAAAAATGGAAGCCAGCAATATTGAGTATGAACAGGTTTACGATGTTCTGGCTTTTAGAATTCTCGTTGGGACCGTTGTTCAATGTTACGAGGTCCTAGGGGTGATTCATAATGTTTGGAAGCCCATTCCTGGGCGGTTTAAAGACTTTATTGCCATGCCCAAGACAAATAACTATCAAAGTCTTCATACGACGGTCATTGGACCGGGTGGAGAAAGAGTTGAAATCCAGATTCGCACTAGCGAGATGCATTTGACGGCCGAGCGGGGAATTGCCGCCCACTGGAAGTATAAAGAGGGTGGCGGTCTGGACAAAGAAACGGAAAAGCGCTTCGAATGGCTTCATCAACTTTTGCAGTGGCATCAACAAGTCAAAGACCCGTCTGAATTTCTAGAAAGTATTAAGACTGATCTGTTTGCTGGTGAGATCTATGTTTTCACACCCCGAGGCGATGTCATGGAGTTTCCTCAAGGGTCAACCACTTTGGATTTTGCTTACAGCGTGCACACGGACGTGGGAAATCGGTGCGTAGCGGCCAAAGTTAACGGTAAAATTGTTCCCTTTAGACATAAGTTAAAAAACGGTGACTCCATCGAAATTGTTACCTCGCCCCAGCAAAAACCCACCAAAGATTGGCTTAAAATGGTGGTCACCAGTCGGGCAAAGAATAAAATTCGAGCCTACATCAGAAGCGAAGAGCGTTCTCGCGCGATCACATTAGGCAAAGAAGTTTTAGAGAAGGCTTTCAAAAAATTAGGACTCAATTTTAACAATTATATTAAGGGTGCACCTGCTGATCAGATCTTAAAGGCCCTTGGAATGGGTGAGATCAACGATGTTTATGTGCAGGTGGGTTACGGAAAGGTTCCGCCTCTAAAAGTCATTGAGGTTGTCGAGCCCGATGTGGCGAAATCCCATGAGACTCCCGAAGAACCGGAGTCGTTTTTACGAAAAGTATTTAAGAGCGCAATTACCAAAACGGCGAAAAGTCGCTCGGCAATTAATATTCATGGAATGTCGGATATTTTGGTGCGCTTTGGAAAGTGCTGTAGCCCCATTCCGGGGGACAATGTCGTGGGCTTTATCACCCGAGGAAGAGGAATAACAGTCCATCTTATTGATTGTCCAAAAGTGTTGGACATGGACCCTGAGCGTCGCGTGGATGTTTCTTGGAATCTAGATATGGAAGCGGAGCGAGTGGCTAAGATCAAGATTGTTTGTGTCGATGAGCCGGGGCTCTTGCAAAAAATGTCTGAGGCTTTTTCCGATCAAGGCGTGAATATTTTGAGTGCCCAAATTCGAACGACTAAAGATTTAAAGGCGATTTCAACTTTCGAAGTTCAAATCAAAAATCTTGCGCACCTTCAAAAAGTCATGAAAGAGCTGGAAAAAGTTAAAGGTGTTATTTCTGTTGAGCGCACGCGGGTCTAAGGTTTCATTTCTTTATATCCACTGAAGACGGGACCGAAGATGTCTTCTTCGGGGGGCATGCGGCATTCTAGGGGATCCGTTTCAGAGCAAAACTCAATAAAAGGTGCATTTCGAATAAGGGCAATTGGTGATTGTTCGGCGACTTCACCCATAACGTAGACCGCAGCGGACGCAAGGCTATCGGCCACATTGGTTTGACTCATGATCATAGGGCGGCCGAATATATCTGGCTTTCCGATATGGCTTTGAACACCTTTGAATCCCCAGTGCGAAAGCGCTATGCCACTGACTCCTTTTCGAAGTGGTGTGCAATGGGAGTCGGTGAGGATCACACCAAGGCTTGTGAGTCCGTGAGTTTTGATAAGGTGTTCCCAGATTGTCTTGGAGGCCATGAATGGTTGGTCAGGCCATAGGATATAGGCTCCCGTTTCCGAATTCGATTCGTCAATTCCGGCGGCCGCAATTAAAATACCCTCTTTGATCGTGAGGTAAGTTTTGTAAGATTCGCACAGGACGCGGTCGGCGTGCTTAATCACCAAGGTTTTTTTGTCCGTGAGAGCGCTCACCAACTTGTTTTGCCACAGAGAAACGATCTTAGAAGTGATGGCCAGGCAATCGCCGTTTTCAAGCTTGGGAAGTTGTGAATCCAAAAACGCTAATAAGTCTTGTCCCGGGTGGAATACAGGGGTTTGAATCGCAGTGACGTTCATGGGCCGAAATCTATAAATAAAAGGGCTTGCAAGATACTGAAAAATTCAGAAAAATCGATAATATGGTGTTTATTAAGTCGTCAGCTTGGCTATTAATGATGGTGGTTTTGGGATGTTCAAATGCCTCGCGAAAACCCGCTCAGGCTTCAGAAAATGGCGAGGTCCCGGCCAGGCTTTCGGGAATGGCAACCATTGAAGAGCTAAAAGACCGAAGTCGAAAGCTGGACTCAAAAACCGTTGAACGCATTCATCAAATTTATACTCATGTTTTTACCAACAACGACAAAAAGGCTAAGCTTGCTTACGGGCGGCACCACAAACACATTCCCCATCGCTTTCAGTTTGCATTGGATCTCCGATTTAAAAATTACGATCACGCAGAACAAATTCTAAAGGAAAGCTTTGAAACCCAAAGCGAGAGGGATTTTTTTGAAACCCTAGTAAAGGCTCGTGGAGTACGGGTTGTCCCCCCTCTTTGCGAACAACTCTTAACAAAAGATTTTCAGATGCCAGAAGCTGATAAAAACGCCCAAGCCTGGGCGGCGGAGCTGGAGCTTGTTGTTCGATCACTGTTATCGACACGTGCTGTGAAAAGTGCTCCTTCTGAGTTAGATAAAACCCTCGATCAACTGGAATGCGATGATGAAAATTGGAGCATTGAAGGTGGAACATGTTCAGCCCTCACTGGTGAATCCAAAAAGAAGCTAATGGGCGAAGCATTTTTTGATAAGTTCAGAAACCTACATCGTCGGGACGTTCGATTTGTTCGCGAAGCCTATCGCGATTACGTCAAAGTGAGAGAGTACAACCGCTACGTTAGCGTTAACAACATGTTGCGTTTCTACCGAGCGATTCAGGCCACTAGCGACGATCAGTACCTACAGTCCAAATATATCCGCCGCTTTAAGGGAGCTGGGCGCGATATGCGTCCAGAAAATCTCGTAAGCCGGCTTATAGGCGGAGTGATTATCGAAGACGCCAAAGACGTGGCTCGGACTACGCGGCTTTTGCGCTTTGTTCAGGCCTACCCAGAACTCAACGTCAGTCTCGGTCTTGAATTTGAATTGGCCTCTTGTGGTCTTAAGATCGAAGCTCAATCCGCTGAAAACAATTAATTAAGGTGTCTGAAGTTCATAGAGGAGCGATGGAAATCCCCATCCGTTCTCATCTTGAAATGGCTTTTCTTGCGAGAGGTACTCATACAACGTCACCGGCATTGAGCCATTGACGGCGGTGGGAATGGGGAATTGAGCTTTTACGGGCCCTCCCCAGAAAGCGACCATGGCGTCTTTTTCGTGAAAATCTTCTCCAGCATGGCGGCCAGGTACCTTTGAGTTGTAGCCGTAACCGCGTTTGGGAAAGAGATTGATCGTGCCTGCGCGATCATGATCGTACAAATGGGCAAGTTGGACCACGCTGTCGGGCTTCCAAGTGCCCGCTGTTAGTGATCGCCATTGGGTTGCGTTACACCATGACGATGGATTTTGTTTCGTCGCCTGACGAACGCATCTTTTATAGAGCTGTTGAAAGGTTGAATGATCAATCCCCTCAAGGCCGGTAAATCGACCGAGATCGACGACATCATCACCTTCGTAAAAGAGACGGTCGCCTTTTCTCCAGATGATGGCGGTTTTGAGTTGTCCATTTTCAAAGCGCATGAGGCGCACACCGGAAGATTCGCTCTGGGTTGGCACTTCTCTCACAGCTAGGTATTCAAGAGAATTTCCTAAGATTCGCACTATTTCGTTAGGGATATTGATGACGGCCCCTTTGAGTGAGCGCCATTTAACCAAGTCGCGATACGTTGGCTGGGAAGCCCAGTTTGAATCTTGATCGGTAAAAAAATCCATCATGTAATTTCCGCCGGCCGTTGATGCTATAACCACATCAATATTCTTTATGCTCGGTGGGCGAAGTGGGTGAGTCATTTTTGGTCCCTCACCTTCGTCGGAGCTTATTTTTTCTACTCTGAGATCGATTCCTCGACTTTTGAAATTTTCAAATACCTCAATCTCGGGGTTTAAAAGATAAAATACCGGCGTGAGTCCGTGATCGCCAGCAATGCCAAACAAGGATCGATCAAAAACTCCGGCGTCACGATAAAGAGAAGTGATCATCCCAAGCCAGTAGTCAAGACGGTTAAGCTCTCCAGTAGGCGAGAGGATCTCGTCACTAAAAGGACCCTTAAAATGCGCGAAATGGTCGGGCCATGGAGCGTAAAGGGTCATGATTTGAGGAAGCCCTTCGTCTTCGGCAGTCGATAGCTCTTCAATTAGTTGTTTAATGCGAAAGCGCGCCAAGCGATTGAAAAGGGGATTTTTTGACTCCAGGTAGCTACGAAAGTCGAGAATCTTGTTTCGAATGCGTCTCAGATTCTTTTCTGAATCCACTCGCTTTTGAAGTTCGGCCGTACAAAGGCGCTCTCCGAAATCCCGTACTTTTTCGCCTACGGCTAAGTTTAAAAACGCGTTGAAACTGTGTTTTGTTCCCCGGTCATACTGAGCCGAGCAGTTGAGGGAGTTGAGTTCGGCAAAACGTTGATGAAATGTGATGAGCCCTGATTCTTCAGCTAAGGATTCTAAGCTTAAGGCATCGTTGCCGTAAAAGTAGTACGCCCGTTGTTTTTGACGATCAACGAAATGAAAGTTGGGAATTCCTGTCGAGTGGGAACCTGCAACGGGGGCACCGGTCTTGATCAATGGAAGGTTGCGCACACTAATCGTAGGAGTTGTTGAAACGCCTCTTGAAACAAACCCTCTTTGTCGAGACTGCGAAAGCCACTTGAA
>JADLCR010000021.1 GCA_020847095.1 Oligoflexia bacterium
TAAAATTCTTTAGCGAGCTGGTAAGTGCGAAAGTTTTTAAGAATCATTTTAGCTTCTCCTTTTTTTTAAAAATTCAGTTCCTACCCTCGGGAGAACTGAATTTTTAAATAGGAGAAGCAATTAATGCCGAGTAACTTTCGCACATATTAACGGAATGCAGAATCAAAAACGGCCTTGATCCCATGATTCCCTGATCTTGCTTGCCCTGCTTGCCTTGTTTGCCTTGGCACTCAGAGCCCCGCTTAATTTAACGAAACCCAGCAATTAAGCCGACTGGTCTTTTCACCTTCTGCAATGTCATTATAGTAGACTTTCAAGGTCGCTAAAAACATCTCATTAGGAACCGACTTATGCGCATTTTTGGGAACTCGTAGTTCAATTCCAGAATTTCCATCCCAATCGGAAAACACCCAAATTGCTTCATTCGGTCCCGAAGCTACTTTGTCAAAAGTCAAAATGCGCTCATCACTATCACTAACTTCACCGACGTAGGGCACCGATAATTCCTTACTAATGACCGCTTTAAATTGAGGTCTTCGATTTTGTTGAGATCTCACCACATTTTCAAATGATGCTTGACCAACTGAATCTTCGCCCACACACCGAATGAGCTGGGCATGAATACTGCCTGAATACAAAATCGCTACCGTAAAAAATATAAATCGAGAAAAAAACTTCATATCAACTCCTGTTTCGTTTCTAAACAATTCGACAGCATGCCCAATTGCAAGTCATGAGCCGAACGAACAAATGGAGTTGATTAAAGATTAGGATTTCTTACGATCCTGATACCACTTCTTCCAGTAGTACCTCTTATAGACTGCGGGAACACTAGGGTCGCCCATTTTTTGGCCGGTAAGGCGTTCAAGTCCGCGTATGGCAGGTTCAAACAATAATGAATCGTCATCATCTAAAACTTTAATGAATTTCTCTTCGCTATTGGGAGGAGCTAGATCAGCAAGCGCTTCGACTATATATTTGCGAATCCAAAGACTTTGATTTCTCATAAAATTTTCTTTGGAATAAAGTTCGTTCCAAAGTTTATCTGCTGATTCGGGGCGCTTGAGAACTTTAAGCGTCTTGACGGCCGTGCTTCTCACAACAAGAGCAGAGTCATCGAGAGCTCTCATCGCCGCTTTGTAAGCGCGATCTTCATCAAGTATGGGAAGTATGCGAATGGCAGCGTCTCGCATGAACCAGTCTTGGCTTCGCAATGCAAGATCCACCTCAGGCAGGGCTTCCTTTTCACCGATTTTAACCATCGCCATAAAAGCCTGCCAACGAATTCCAAGGGCGCGATCTTCATTGAATGCAATTCGTTTGAGATCAGCGTACACTCTTGGTCCCATCTTCTTCAGATCAGAAAATTTCTTTTCAGATTTTTGAGCGAGAACTTTTTCGATAACCGGTCGTTGAGTATTTTGAGGAATAGAGGCTCCGGCAAAGATTGGGGCCATGGTTAACGACACAATCAGGCCTCGCATCAGCTGCCGCCCTTCATAAAATTCTCGAATTCGGCGATCAATTTTTCGCCAACGTCTTTCGTCTCGCCCGTTGATTTGGGTTCTTCTTTTGGGGCCGCTGCCATTTCTTGAAATTCTTCGAGCAGCTTATTGGAATCAACCTGTTTAACCGGATCATGACCCTCGCCCTCGGCAGGGGGCGGCGTAGCTGAAGCCGGAGCCGCAGTCGGAGTTGGATTCGCTGGAGCCGGAGACGGAGTTGCCGCGGCGGCCGGTGTCGCTGGAGCCTTAGCAGCGGGCGCGGCTACAGGAACAGGAGCAGGAGCAGGCGTCGGTGTTGGAGCTGCCCCACCCTTCATTTTTTCAAGTTCCGATTTGAGTCTGGCGTTTTCTTCTTTGTAAATGCTCAAATTGGCAATGTCATCTTCGATGATTTCATATTCACCAAGTCGGGCTTCAAGGTCTTTAATCTTTCGATTGAGTTCTCCGACTTCCGCGCCCCCACCACCATCGGCTCCTGGCGTCCCCGCCGGCGCCGACTTTGCCTTGGTCAGCTCCGCTTGAGCCGATGCCAATGCAGCTTCAAGCTCAGAAAGCTTCTTCGCTTTTGATTCCACATCTGATTTAAGTTTAGTGATTTCTCCCGCGTCAACCGCCGGAGCCGCCGCTTGTTGGGCCGTTTGCGCTTGACCTATGGGGCTGAGCTGAGGCTTTGGCGCACTCGTCGGAGCGGCGGTAGCTCCTGGAGCACCGGTTGCTGACGGTGCGGCGCTTGAAGCATTTGCTGCTTGCGCAGGTTTGGCTTCATCATCTTGAATCAATTGCGCGGCCTCTTTTGCACTTTTAACCGGAGTTTGAACTCCATCTAAAATTCTTCGTAGCGCCGCTTCAATCTCAGGCATCGATTCACGAGTAGTGCGATCGTCTCGAGATTCTTTTCCTAAGTTTCTAAAAAACCAAACCAGGATAATAGAAATCGTGACGGCCACAATAATTTGAATGGCCAATACGTTGTGACCAAAGTAGGCCTGTAGGGCCGTTGAAAAAGTTTGCATCTCTTAAATTTTCACAGGCCGCAGCGCGTTAATTCTATAGTTTTATGGTCCAATTTCAAAAGTAATGAAAGCCTAGTCTAGACAAAAGGATGGCAAAAAAAGAGGGAGTCTCTTTACGAGACTCCCCGACTATTTAGTCAGATTCAAATAAGTCCCTTGGACTTATTCAATTCCAAGAATTCTAAAAACAAGTCGCACAAACTTCACGTCGTCTTCGATCGGACGAAGTTTCTCAGTAGCGTCGGCTTCAATCAAATCCGAAGCTAAGATCCTGGCCGTGAGCTTGTTTACTTCGACCATATCTTTTGCAACGGTTGCTTCTGCCGCCAACAACTCGGCCTTAACACCGGCATCTTGCACATTCAGCTCGATCAAAGCGCGACCGCGCGAGAGCTCGTCAGGCAGATATCCGTTTTTAATGACCAGAGCATACTGCGGCCAAGGTTGCGCCGTATTTAGATTCTTACCCATATCCATAATGAACTGCCATAGATGCAGATCGTTTCCAGATCCAGGAAGTGGGTTTCCTGATCCGTAAATTCCCTGCAGTTGGGTTCGAATCTGAGGAGCCTTGCTCTTTACAAGCTGCATGAATTTCGTTTGGCGAGTAGCCGGACTATCCGTCGGCTGACCATTCAGCAATCCTGGCATTTCAGCTCTTAGAGCCGGCAAATTTTGCAAATCCGCCAAAGCCTGATCTCGATCGATTGAAAGCTTCTCTCCCTGTTTTACAAGGGGAAACACGATCGAATCTTTGCTCGCCACTTGAGCCGCGCGGAAGGTCACCCCACCGTTTTGACTCTTAAAGCTTGCCACCTCGTTGCCGGAGTTTCCTTCGCAACCGGCTTCGCCTTTGGCACAAATCTTAAGTTTGTCTGCAAATTCGGAGTTCTGATCTGAAACCAAATCAGCTGCGGCAAAGAACAACCCGTAAACACGAGTTGTGAGGTTCCAGGCCGCAGGAACTGCCGCATCGATCACTTTGTTTCCTTTGGTAACGACCTTCTGAACACTCACATACTCAGCCTCATTAATGATCGAGTTATACAGAGCGGTTGTGGCGGTCTTGGTTTGCGGCGCAAAGTACATATTAGCGTTTAGGCTAATGTCCCAATACTTTTCGACCGGTAACCCTCGCGCACCCATAATGAGAATTGCCGCAAGCTTATCAAACTCGTAACCAATGGCGTCCACATACCTAAAGTTACCATCCATCGAGATAAACGATTGTAGGTACTTTGACTGCGGACCTGGTTTTAATGAAACGAGATTTCCTTTATTGCGATCGACAAGTGAGCTGGCCTGCTCTTCCGTCGCCCCTTGGTTCATGTAGTAAAACTTAAGGGCATCTTCGTCGGAGCCTTGAGCCATACGAGGCAATCGCTCTAAGAAGTGAACCTCTTTACCTTCTTGCGCCAGATAGAGTCCCGGATCGGTCATTCCAATAACGTCTTGGAAAAATCCGGTGACCATTTCGCTTGAAAGCATGAGATCCGCAAACCCACTGGGGATGTACTCAGAAGGATCCTTCAAGAATCCCGATCCATCGGGCTTGAGCAGTAGAAGTACGAATTGGCCCCAGTCGGAGAAGTCAACCCCAAACGCCTTGGCGTATTGATCCATGACTCTTCCGTCACAAATGTTCGCCATCTCGCCTTTGCGAATAGAATCATTGAGGTACTTGATATCGCAAGGTCCACCAGCTTCTGACGGCGACATGATGAATTGATATAAGAACTCATCAACGGCCTGTCGAAGCGGAAACATTGTGTTCATTAGAACGCGGTAGAAATGGTTCATCGGGTTTCCGAAGTTCAAACGATCCCGACGGAACTGTCTCCAAACATAGTCACGATTGTAATCGGCAATAAGCCTGGAGAACGCATCGTTAACTGTGCTTCCTTTGTCCCAGCGCTGACAAAGAATGTCTTCTTGAACCATGTGGTCGGTACAGAACAAGTACCGCTGATTAATACCGGTTACCGGATCACCGTTACGATCAATTGATTGATTGTAACCAAATCGAATGGCCGCAACGTCGTACTGACCCACGCCACCAATGGCTTCATGAAAGCCTCCAGCGTAATCCATAACCGAGCTGTAATCGTAGGACTCTTGCTCTAAGGTCAAGAAAGTGAGCTTGGTTGCATAATTTGGATCATTTGGATCCAAAGCCTGCTTTTGTCGCTCAAGATCGTAGTACTGATCGGTGTAATGATTGTCATCGGCACTACCAGCAAAATTATGTCGAAGTCCAAAGTTATGACCCATTTCGTGCAACAGCGTTGTATAGAACACCAGTCTACGGACTTCAGCCACAAGCTGGCTTCGCACCTGAGCTGGTGGTTCGCCTTGATGCTCAATCACGAACTTTCGAATAAATTGCTCAACAGCGGGGTCAACAAGTTCGTTCTTGTGAATACCGCGCTCCGCTCGAGCCAACTCTCGAAACTTTTCCTTTTTTAGAACACGATCAATTTTAGCAAGCCCCTTCATTTGCTCTAGGGCTTCTCTGCCTTGACCATCTTTATTAATCGCACTCCAAGCCGGGTCCTGGCTGGCTAGCTTTGGTGCAAGTTGATCAATAAGGGTGTGCCGGGCGGCAACAACAACTTCAGCGGGCTTAGACGCTAACGCCTTGAAAGTCTTTGCCGCTTGCGCCGTAGGTCGCTTTAGGTTTGATGGAAAATTTTTGTAGCCCTTTGTATTTAGAAGGCTTTGGCGTGCCAAGATTCTCTTGGGCAAGTCTTTTGCCAAAAGTTTGTGAGTGACTTCAGGGGCCGCCTCAAGCAAGTCCGACTTGGTCCAACCTGGAGGTGGTGTTCCGCTCAAAACATCAAAGCGATCGCCGGCATCTTTGCCATAGTACCGGACGGCACCCAGATAAATGGTCGATCGAGCCATCAATGTCTCACCAGAATGGGGATTATTGACCGTTTGGCTCACGCCCAACAAACCTGTGGGCACGTTTTCATCGATGACTGCGACCATGTTATAGCGCGTATCTCCGATGTCTTTTTCTTCTTCAATGAGCTCCACCACTGTATCTGTTCGGTTGAGAGCTTTTTGAAAGGCTTTATTCCATTGTCGAATGGATTCACGAGTAGGCTCGATGAATTCGTAGTTAAATCCCTTATTGATATAAAATGGAATTTTGTTCGTTTGGCAGCTTTTGCCAGCGGTTTGCGCTGAAACTTCGCAAACGTTAAATCGATTGGCGTATTGCTTTACTTTTGACAACAAGGGTCCGGTGTTTGGGTCAATGATGTTTTCATATGACCTAAAGAATCCAAACCGAGCAAAGTCCTTGTTCTTCATTTCGTATGATGCGAAATCAGAATTCTTCACTTCTAAAAGCGAGTTCTTGATTCGGGCGCGATAGCCGTATTGATCGTAGTCATACTCATTGCTACCCATGGCATAGCGATCAATTTGAATAATACTGACGTCAGTTTCAAAACTAACAAGTCCGGACTCAACTTTAAGAGGTGAGACGACCTTTCCACCCGATTCAGCCACGGTGGTGGCAAAAATCGTTGTGAGCTCAGACGGTGTAGCGGTATTTGAACCCCAATCCACTCTCATGTACTTGCGCTGGTACCAAGGAGAGCGTTCGTCCTCAATGATCTGATTTGTTTGTTCATTGAAGTCGTTTTCAGCTCGCTTTATGTCAAAGTGCTGAAGAATGGGGTAGCTAGCAACGACCGTTGCCTTTTCGTCAGGGCGATTGGCCTCTCCGGTTCGGCGAATGATGAGTTCTTTTTCAGTGATATACACATTAACGAACCCAAAATCGTGATGAAATCCGGGAATCATATAGTCGCTTGAGAGCTCTTCATTGGCCCCCATGATGGTCTTTGTAAAAGCATAAAGCTTAGGCTTTCCATCAGCGGTTTGAAACACGGACTTCTCGACATATTCCGTCGTCGAAACCAGGTTTTTATCGTTTTTGTTCTTGGCACATCCGGCGACGGCCAATACGAACAGCAGGCCGAGAACCACAAATCTTTGTGATCTCATCTTCCCCCCTTTAGTGAATTGATCTCTTACCACCCTAACTCTCCTCTACGCATCCCATTGCATTTCGTTTACAAAGCCACAGTCAAGTCTAAAAACGCGGTCATTTCATACGGGTCGTATAATGTGAAGTTCGAATCCCCGTTATCTTTGGTGGTAAGCTGCACATTGCTCAGCCCCAAGGCTGCGCCAAACCGCTCGGTCACCTGATAGCCCACCTGGTAACTAAATGTGTACCGCTCTCTAAATGTTCCCTGATAGGTATACGACCTCATGGGCCAGTAGCTCACCGAGGTTGACAGCTTTTCAGTGAAGGCCCAAGTCGCATTAAACATCATCAGAACACTAAATTGGTTATTGAGAACACCATCGTCGGCCACTTCAATAGAGTGGAAGTTTTGAGTAAAGCGCGGATCAAACTCAAGAGTGAGTTTTTTCCAGGTGTAGTCAATATGGCCTTCGACGGCCAAGCCAGACTTAAATTGACGAAGCTGGGAATCCCGAGAGGTTGGAATATTCCATCGAAGGGTCGCCCCTGCGTTGGTATCTTTGGCAATCTCTTTCCATGCTTTGCCGAGACTTAAGCGTGAATCCCTAACGGCCCCCGCTCTTCCGTCATCGGTTTTAATGTAACTATATTCATGGGTGTAACCGACTCGGCCTGTTAGCTTAAGATCTTTTGGGAGCTTGTACCCCACATCAATTTGATAAAGCCCACTTTGCGACATTCCCTGGCCTTGCGATCGTTCGGCCCCTTCTTGCAAAGTCGACGATATTTCAATCAGCCCGAGCGCCGACCACTTTTTGTTGGCCGCTGAAGCCGGTGTGGTGACTGAGGCCGCACTCACTCCAGCAGTCGGCGCAACGGCCGGAGCCACTGTTTGTGAATTGTTGACCGATCCCTGGTCGGTTGCCCCTTTAGCAAAAGTTGGTGGCAACATAACCGCCAGAACGAAGATTGCAGCTTTCATAGCTACTCCCCCTTGGTTAGCCCAAATCCCTGGGCTCGTCTTCGAACGACTGCTTCCTAATTTTTCAGGTTAAGAAATGGCCAAACGTAAAGCTCCCCAGCTTTACGACCAGTCCAGAACCCCCTCATAGACTATTGGATGGCCAAAAAAGGTTAATGGCAAGTAATCTCTCCCTAGACCTTAGGCCAATTCCTTAAGTCCCGAGGCCAAATTGGCCTGCAGGCGTCCCCCTAATCAGGAGTTGTTCAAACGCCGGACCACTTTTGAATTTTCTCAAATCGAATTCAGATGATTTTGAAGAATGGAAAATAAAAAAAGAGGGCCGTTCTGACCCTCTTTGTGTTTTTCTAGGCGCAAAATGCACTCTCTCAATTATTTATTCGAGCGAAGCATTTTCATCACTTCTTCAACTTGCTCGGTTTCAGTGCGCACAAAATCGCGAGCCATTTCTTCAAGGGCGATATCGTCCCCAGCAATGGAAGCGAGTTTTTTGTATAGTTCAAGGGCTTCGAGTTCGAACTCGAGGCTTTCTTTTAAAATGGTATTAACTTCGTGTGATTTGGTATCAGGAACCTTGTCGGTCACTAGCGGCGGATGGCCCCCATAAGCCGTTATCTTTTCTCCGATCACAACGGCATGGTCCATGCTTTCGGTCGCTTGGTCTCGAAACCATTTCTGAATGGGAATGCGATGATGACCCATAATCATAAATGAATAGTGGAGGTATCGAATAATTCCGGCGGTTTCGGATTTAAAAATTTGCTCTAAGCAATCTAAGACAGCCTTGCTACTTTTTGATTCGTACTGAGACATTTGTTTTAGCTCCTTTAGGGGGTGTATCACTCAATAAAAAAGGGCCCTTTTGAGGCCCCCTAGAATTAAAAATGATATAACTTGAAAATCAGATCAAATCAATCGTCATTCTTGGATGGCGCCAAAGTGGCGACCCATCCAATAAGGAAGAATATAATCGAGCCTTGGCCCCTGTTCCCGACTATCTCCCCCGGCCAGTCGAAAGGGCGAACGCTGCCACAAAAACGAATCCGGGGGTCTCATGATCACTGGAATGACATCGCAGGACCGATCTCCTTGGCAAACTGGAACCGTTTGAGAGAGATCGATTTCAATATTTCTGAGTGGAAGCTTCAATAAATCCGCTAAAGCCTGCCTTGAGATCTGATCACGGATGGCATTAGGGCCTCGAATGGACGTTTCAATAATATTGAAGTGAGCATTGATATGACTTTGCGTTGTGTCTCGTAAAATATTGAGACCTCGGTGATAGTCGTACCGGTAAAGGCTTCCCGGTTCTTCGTAGCGAAAGAGCGAATAAAAATTCAAGTAATCTAAGTTGAATTTAAAATAAGATTTATGATTGTTAAGTGACTCGATAAAAATAATCGACTCAATGGAGTCATACTCCTTGGCCCTGAGCTCTTCGTACTCAGCTCCAAATTCTGCCGGATTGACCTTTCGACCAATTTGCAAAATCGCTAACTGAAAATCCTGCCGGTGCACAAACGTTTCATTTATTTGACCGTCAGGTTTTATGAGATTCCAACTATCATCCAAAAGCCGCTTCAAAAGTCTGGTAACAATATCCTTTGCTCTCGCTTTGACATTGGGGTCGTCAACAAGATCAAAGGCAACACCACAACCAAAAAACACTCCAGTGTATTGATCCCGCGTCATCGAAGAAATCCAAAAATAATCGCGCCCTTGAAACTTAGTTTGATAGATTCCTAACCGCTCTTCACGTTCGCGAATCATATCGACAAATGGGGAATCGGTCGGATAAAGCATGCGCGCCAGCCGATCGGTACCAGAAATTTTTGAGAGGGCCTCAACGCCGTCTAAAGCTTTGTTGACTAGTCTCAGTGCTTCTGGAGATTTAGTAACGGCATAGCGAAAACTTTCGGCGGCCAACCAAAGCCCGGTAAACAGTGAAGAATCACCGGTGTCGGCGTAACCCGTAATTGTATCGCTCAAAAGACTTTGAAACTGAACGTCCACGACGGTTCCATAGGGAATATGAAGCCGTTCGATGCGTTCGGATATTTTTAAGGCGTCATCTTCAGCGGCCCAGAGCGGAAACGCTAACGTTAGGACTAAAATAATTCCAAGTGATTTCACAAGCCCCCCTATTTATTGGCCGAACAAACCCTTGAGCTTATCGACTGCTTGATTCTTTAGATTTTCCTTTTGAGTGTCAATTTGCTTTTGAACCTCAGCTTTGGCACGAGATTCCGCCTGTTTCTTAACTTCATTAAGCTCACCCTTGGCCGTGTTCTCAACCAATTGCTTGATCGTCGTATCCAAAAGATTGAGCTCAGGGTCTAAGACAGACCCGGTAAAGCGAATCGGAAGCACGAGCCGCCCAGATGAATCAGAATTATACTTCAATACTTTTTCTGGCACAGCCGCCTGAGCCAAATGGGCCGTACCCGATAAATCCATTGTCTTGTCCACCTTGACCCAACCTGACGAGTTAAGTTCGTTCCTCTCAGGGGTCACCATGCGAAGTTTCGAAAAATTCAACTTTGATTTTGCGTATTCAAATTTGGCTTCGATATCAGAAGTCACGCCCTTAGAGGCCACAAGGGTCTTTCCACCAAGGCCCGGGACTTTGGCAAGTTTCTCATTGATGATTTGATCAAACTTTAAAGTGCTCAAAAAACCATCAGCGATATTCCAATCTCCCTTTACCCAAGTGGTTTCGAGAAAATCATCGCGAGATGGGTGAACCGCATTGACCTGTAATGTTCCGGTGGCGCGCCCAGAGGCCAGGTCTTTCCATTGGGGGGATACCCAATTGAGCGCTTGTTTGAGATCCAGTTTGCTTACTTGTGCGGTGAATGAAGTGCTCGGTTGCGGTTGCAAGAGATTTGTTTGAAATCCGGTCATTTGGGCTTGGCCCGAAAACACTTGAGCCACTTTTAAATTGCCACTAAAAACACCGGCGACCAATTTTCCCTTAAATCCAATCCCATTAATAGCAAGGTCGTTGTAATGGAGGCGATTCAAATCCCCTTCCATCGCCAAATTCATTAGTTTAAAAATGGGCCAAGACGGCAAAATGGGAAGTGGCTTAGCGCGAGGCTTTGATTCGTCATGAGTTTTACGATCATCAACATCGCTTTTGGCCGTTGGAGCCGCGCTCTTGAAGACGTATTGCGGAATGTTAGCTTTAACCTTGCCCTCAAGCTTTAAAGGCGAAGATTCAATTCCTTTTGCAAAATCATAGGTACCCGCAAGCCTCCCACTCCAGTTCACATCTCCAGTTACTTGATATTTCGACAAAAGCGGAAGCCAGGCCGAGAGTTTTTTTAAATCAAGCTTGGGAATGGACGAGCGAATATCAAATCTCGGCCGCTGCGGGTCTTGGAGTGTTCCACTCATATTCAAAGTGCCCGCCGGTGTTGTCAGCACTCCTTGTCGAATGCTCAAAAGCGAGCCCTTTTGATTTGCCACCAAATCAGCTTTGAGAATCTCGCCCGTTTTTTTTTGAAATAAATCTTTTTTCATGACCTGAAGGCCGGTGAGATCAGATTTAAGACTCACTTGCGCCGATTTAAGGTTTCTACCTTGAGCCACAAGAACCGCATTCAAATCAGCAGTCACAGGCCCGCTCAGTGCCGAGTCTTCTTTATCGAATTGAAGCCGAGCTCGAAAACCCTTTAGGCTTAGCGGGTTGAGGCTGACATTCAATTGCTCCGGCTTTTGCAATTGGCCTTCAAGTTTTGCCGAAACACTTAAGGTTCCTTGAATAGGCTCACCACCAGCCGCCAAGAGGTATTTTTCCAAACCGTTAAGCGGCGTTGGAGGAACTTGAATCGATACATTTGAATAGCCCGTGCTTTCGGAAGACAGCTTTCCAGAAGCTTGGGCCTTTATCTGTGCAAATAAAAATTCTGCCTTTTGAATCAACAATTCTGTCCCTTGTTGACTCGCTAACACCTCAAGCTTGAAAGGCACGGTTCGAGGCTTTTTAAATTGTTTATGAATTAATATATCAAGCTCCGTTAGGTCCACGATTCCTGTAAAGCCTTGCATTGAAAATTTGGAGTTATATTCGAAGCCGGTCTGCATCGACGCCTTTATAACCCCTTCAAAATTTGCCGTGTCGTTTTTAAAGTATGTATCTCCAACCAAATCTTTGAGTTTTAATGTTCCTTTAATCTGTGGAGGTTTTGCCTCTTCATGAGTGGCCACGGCATTGACAAAGACTCCGCCTTGCCATTTCCCAGGTGGTAAGAACTCAGGCGGCATGGGCAGTGCCTCAAGTTTTTCGACTTCGGCGACGATGATCCACTGCCCTTTAAGTGGTTTGAGTTTTGATCCGCCGGAAAGTTTAAGCGAGAGTCCTCCGAGATTCATAAGTGTGGATTCGGAACTGATTTGAGACTCACTTACCGCCATTGAAGACTTGATGGCCACGGGCAACATGATTTTCGTTTGCTCTTTTTGCATCAAGAGTTGGGTTTGAAGATCAAAAGTTAGTGGCTTAGATAGGTCTAAAAATTCAAGTCCGAGGTTGAGCTTTTCCAAATCGACTCGGCTTTTTTCATCGAGTTGCACTGATACTTTCCCATCCAAGAGTTTTAATCGCACGCGGACAGCAATTGGCAATGGCTCGGACGCTGATGTCTGAGATTGGGTTTCGCTGGGCCGGCTGGCTTGGGCCGTGGGTAGCGGTTTTAGCAAGCTTATCTTAACCTGAGGTTGTCCAAGTTCTACTTGGACAAACATCGACCGACTGAATATTTCAGAAATATCCGCCCCAATGCGGATTTGAGGCAAGGTCACTCCGACAAACCCTTGATAATCGAAGCTGAGTTGGCTCACCTTGACTCCCGGTGGCCAATAGCTTAATCCCACTTCCTGAACTTTGACTGGCGAGCCCAGGGCTTGGGAGCCTTGAGTTTCGATAAGGCTCTTAACGTAGGGAGGAAGATAAAAATGCGCAAGCCCGATGACCAAACCAAGCAGTACGACGAGGATGATAAAGCTCGTGATAAAAAATCGCCTCATAGGCCTTCATTTTGAACCCGGGCTCGTGGTAAATCAAGGCATGTCCGCCCAAACTCGATCTAAAACAGTGAGCTCTAGCCTGACCACTGACCGACTGGTTGCCGTTGAAGCGACCCTCGATCTTGCCGCGCGCATCAAGTCAGATCCGGTACAATTTCCCCTGCGCTACCAAAACAAATTGGATCAGGAAGTGGCAGGGCTCATCGCTTCGTCGTTTGCCTACGGCAACGTCAAGCTCATCGTTAACACTGTTTCACAAATACTTGAATTCATTGGCCCTAGACCTTCGGAAACCCTAAAAAATCTCGATCCAAACTTTTGGAAAAGCCGCATCCCCCGAGGATTTAAGCATCGGTTTAATTCAGCGGGTGACTTGAGCCTGTTTCTCTATTGGATCGGATTGGCGCTGAAAAACCGTGGGTCATTAGAGACCCTGTTGACCGATGATGGCGCGGAATCTCTCAAATTTGATGTTCGTCTGAATTTGTTTATAGATCGACTTACTGCTCACACCCCCTCATCGCTTCTTAAACATAAAAAGTCCGCCATGTTTTTGCTTCCCAAGCCCTCGGATGGGAGCGCCTGCAAACGGCTCATGTTATTTTTGCGATGGATGGTTTCATCAGGGCCCATGAATTTGGGAATTTGGAGATCCATTGACCCAAGGGATTTGGTAATCCCCGTCGATACCCATATTTTGAGAATTTCGCAGAATTTGGGCTTTACCAAAAGAAAAGTTGCCGACTGGAAAACCGCCCTTGAAATAACAGATCACCTGAAGCGTCTAACACCGGAAGACCCTACCCGTTTCGATTTTGCGCTTTGTCACATTGGGATTTCACAAGCCTGTCCCAGTCGTTATAGCTCAAAGGTGTGCGTTTCTTGTCGAATCAACGATCTTTGCCTGAAATACCGCCGATCAGAGACCAAGCAGTTGACCCGAATTGCCGAATTACGCTAAAAACTTAATCAATCCTGGGACCACGTAGCTCAGTTGGATAGAGCACTAGTTTCCTAAACTGGGGGTCGCAAGTTCAATCCTTGCCGTGGTCACCAATCAAAAAGCTCACCCACCGGGTGGGCTTTTTGATTTTGTTCTTCGAAAAGGGTTGATCTTGGGAATCAAACACGTCGCAAGTTCACAAAAAGTAGCACGATGCTACTTTTTGAACGCGCGAAGCGCGGCCCGAAGGGTGAAAGTCCACGATGGACTTTCATAATCCTTGCCGTGGTCACCAATCAAAAAGCTCACCCACCGGGTGGGCTTTTTGATTTTGTTCTTCGAAAAGGGTTGATCTTGGGAATCAAACACGTCGCAAGTTCACA
>JADLCR010000022.1 GCA_020847095.1 Oligoflexia bacterium
CGATCTCCAGCGAATACCAAATGGGTATGACTGTCGACAAATCCTGGCAAAACTAATCGACCATCAAGATTGACACGTTTTGCTTTTTTGAATGTGCTCGGAAGCTCCGTTCGCTTTCCAACCCAAAAGATTTTTCCCTTATCAGAAACGATACAAGCGTCACGAATTTCTGACAAATCGGCTGCCGATACGAAGCGGCCTTGCTTTTTGACGGCTCCTTCAAGTGATAGCAGTCGGGAAATGCGTTCATAAACGATCATAAAAATGGAATTTGAACTCCAAGTTCACGGGCAATTTGCTGTGCCTTGGGATATCCGGCATCTACGTGCCTGACAATGCCCATTCCAGGGTCAACGGTGAGAACCCGCCTGAGTCGGTGAGATGCTTCCATCGTACCGTCTGCGATGATGACTTGACCTGCATGTAAACTGTAGCCCATTCCCACCCCGCCGCCGTGGTGAAAACTCACCCAAGTGGCCCCGCAAGCCGTGTTGAGCAACGCATTTAAAATGGGCCAATCGGCTACGGCGTCCGAACCGTCTAGCATGCCTTCGGTTTCTCGGTTGGGACTTGCGACACTTCCACAATCAAGGTGATCGCGTCCAATAACTATGGGCGCTTTGACTAGGCCTTTACGAACAAGCTCATTAAACAGTAAGCCGGCCTTTTCTCGTTCACCGTACCCGAGCCAGCAAATTCGGGCAGGAAGCCCCTGAAAGGCAATTCGCTTTTCTGCTTTTTCCAGCCAATTTCGTAGTTTTGTGTTTTGCGGAAACAATTCCATAAGTGCAGCGTCTGTGACTCTGATATCAGACGGATCGCCAGAAAGCGCAACCCATCGAAACGGACCCTGCCCTTCACAAAACAAGGGGCGAATATACTCGGGAACAAATCCCGGAATATCAAAGGCTCTTTGGCATCCGGCTTCTTTGGCCTGTGCTCGAATATTGTTTCCGTAATCAAAAGTAACGGCCCCTCGTCTTTGAAGCTCCAACATTCCGTCAACATGCTTTTTCATCGACGCCATCGAAAGTTCTACGTATTTTTTTGGATCGGATTTGCGAAGTTCTGCTGCCGTGCCCGTTGCGCCACCAGAATAACCCTCCGGAATGTATCCGACCAATGGATCATGGGCACTCGTTTGATCGGTGAGGATATCAGGCACAATCCCGGCTTTAATAATTTGATGAATGACTGTTGCCATATTTCCGCAAAAGGCCACCGATCGCGCTCGGCCTTCGGAAGCGTATTGCTTAACCCTAATCAATGCGTCTTCTAAAGTTGGAGCCTCTTCATCGATATATTTTGTAGCGATTCTTTTTTTTATTCTTTCGGGATCAACTTCTATCGAAAGGCTGCTGGCTCCTGCCAAAGCCGCCGCCAGAGGCTGGGCTCCACCCATTCCGCCAAGACCTGCAGTCAAAACCCAACGCTTTGAAAGATCACCATCGAAATGTTTTCGGCCGCACTCGGCAAAAGTTTCGTAAGTTCCCTGCACGATTCCTTGGGAGCCAATATAAATCCATGAACCGGCGGTCATCTGCCCATACATCATGAGCCCTTTGCGATCGAGTTCGTTGAAGTGATCCCAGTTCGCCCATCGCCCGACTAAATTACTATTGGCAAGGAGCACGCGTGGGGCATCGCGATGGGTTTTAAAAACACCTACGGGCTTACCGGATTGAATCAGAAGGGTTTCGTCATCGGATAACACCTCAAGACATTTCAAAATTTTCTCAAAGCATTCCCAGTTGCGAGCCGCCTTTCCAATTCCACCGTAAACGATGAGTTCGTTAGGTTTTTCAGCTACGTTTGGATCTAGATTGTTCTGAAGCATCCGATAGGCGGCTTCTTGAAGCCAACCCTTGCACGTGAGTTTCGATCCGGTTGGGGCCTTTATCTTACGGGGCGTATACGTCACCACTCCAGTTCTCCAACTTCTTGAGTAAGAATTTTGATCAGTTCATTTGATCGAATAAGCGCTCTTAAAGCGTCAATATCTTTATAAAATGCTCGATCGGACTTAATGGGCGGCACTACTTCTCTTAATTTGGATTGAATCTTTTGTAATACTTTTGACGATTTTAATGGCGACAGTAAATCCAACCCTTGGTTCGCTGACAGCAGCTCCATGGCGCAAACATTTTCTGCATTTCGAGCAATCTGCGTCAGCTTTCGGGCCGCGATGGTTCCCATTGAGACATGATCTTCTTTGTCGGCCGATGTTGGGATACTATCCACGCTGGCCGGATGAGCCAAAATTTTATTTTCGCTCACGAGACTGGCGGCAGCGACTTGCACGATCATCATTCCAGAGTTAAGGCCGCCATCTTTGGTAAGAAATGCCGGCAATCCGCCGCTCATTGAAGGATTAATCAACTTTTCAATGCGACACTCTGAGATGTTGGCTTGCGCCGCCACCGCAATCGCCAAAAAATCTAATGCAAATGCAACAGGCTCGCCGTGGAAATTGCCTCCACTTAAAATTTTTCCTTCGTTTGAAAAAACCAGTGGATTGTCCGTTGAACTATTGGCCTCGGTTTCCAAAACTTTGATCACGTAGCGAAGAGTATCTTTGGTTGCCCCATGTACCTGTGGCATGCATCTAAAACTATAAGCGTCCTGAATCCTATCGCAATCGGCGTGACTTTTAGAAATTTCGGTCTCTGCACTCAATAATTTGAGTAAGTTTCTTGCCGTCTTGGCCTCCCCTTGGTGAGGTCTCGATCCCGAAATGAGCGGGTCGAAAGCCTGCCTAGATCCGCGCGAGGCTTCTAGACTCATGGCTCCTGCCAAATCCGTTAACCAACAAAGTCTTCGAATCTCAAATGCCGTTGTTAGTCCCACAGCGGTCATCACTTGGCATCCGTTTATTAGAGCCAGACCCTCTTTTGCCTGCAGTTCGATGGGCTTAATTCCCGCTTTTTTTAAAGCTTCTGCCGTAGCCATGCGCGAACCGGAATAGAAAACTTCACCCTCACCCATTAGTGACAGGGCCACATGAGCCAATGGAGCAAGATCACCGCTGGCCCCAACACTTCCTTGGCCCGGAATGACTGGAATGACGTCATGGTTGAGGAACTCCAAAATTTTATCGACTAAGTCAGGCCTAACCCCGCTATGGCCGCGAGCTAAAGCGTTTGCCCTCAAACACAAGATCGCCCGACCTTCTGAAACGCTAAATGGCTCACCGATTCCGACGCTATGTGAGCGCACTAAGTTTTTCTGAAGCTCGCTAATTTGAGATTCGTTGATTCGAACCGAACTCAGCGCTCCAAAACCCGTATTAACCCCGTAAATGACTTCGCCTGAAGAAAGTCGCTTCTCAATATAAGTGCGACTTTGTTTCATGAGCTCACGCGCTTTTGGGTCAAGTTCTAGTTTTTTTTGCCCTTGTGAGACTTCCCAAAGTTGGGCGAGATCAATTGAGTTTCCATCGAGTTTCATATTTTATCCTCGCAGGCTATTGATGGCAGAGCCGTAATCTTTGTTTTTGAAGACAAAGTTTCCTGCCACAAATACATTGGCTCCCGCCTGCCTGCAAGTTTTGGCTGTTTCTGTATTAATACCGCCATCCACTTCGATAAATAATTGGGGATTATGAACTTTTGCCCATCGAGCCAAATAATTAACTTTATCAACTTGCTCAGGCATGAATGATTGTCCCCCAAAGCCCGGGTTTACGGTCATCACTAAAGCCAAATCAACGAGCTTCAAGTAGGGCTCGATGGCCTGAATATCGGTTTGGGGTCTCAGCGTGATTCCCGGCTTTGCTCCAAGCTCTCGAATGCGATTGAGAGTTGACCCAACATTTTGAGTTGCCTCGACGTGAATGGTCAAAATATCAGCCCCTGCCTTAATAAAAGACTCCACATACTTTTCTGGATTCACAATCATGAGGTGAACATCCAACGGGAGACTTGCCACTTTTTTAAGACTGGCCACGACGGGCGGACCCAAAGTGATATTGTCAACAAACTGGCCGTCCATAACGTCAACATGGATCCAATCGGCACCTGCTTTTTCTACTGATTTGATTTCCTCTCCAATTCGAGAGAAGTCACAAGATAAAATACTTGGGGCAATAAGATTGACGCTAGCCACCCAGAAAGTCTCCTCGAACAAAAGGATACCCTTTGAGATAGCTCGCTACGGGCATTCGACTGCGACTCTCCGGCTGAACCACTTCAATCATAAGCGCCGTCCCCAGGCCGCACTGTGCAACGAAGTTCAATTTATCCACACTAATCACGGTTCCCGGTTTCTGACCGCTTTGGTGATCGATAGGGCGAGCGCGCAAAATCTTGAGGATTTTACCTTCGCGCGTCGTCCAAGTACCCGGCCATGGCGTGAGGGCACGAATTTGAGCGCAGATTTCTTTGGCGGTTTTTTCCCAATCGATCTTTCCTTGTTCTTTTGTGATTTTTGGCGCAATCGTCACCCGAGATTCGTCTTGAGGAGTTGGCTTAAGTTTGCCTGCGACGTAATCCGGAACATAGCGACGAACCAAGTCTGCACCCTTTTTACTGAGCTCGGTGTACAGAAAAGGAGCATCCCACTTTTCATCCAAAACAACCTCGGACTGAGCCAAAACATCTCCGGAATCAAGTTTGGCGGCGATTTTCTGTAAAGTAACACCGGTCACCGGATCTTCTTTTAAGATTGCCCATTGGATGGGGGCCGCCCCACGCCAGCGCGGAAGCAAGCTCGCGTGAACGTTTAAGGCGCCGTGCTTGAATAGCTTCATAAAGGCCGGCGGTAAAATTTGGCCATACGCCACGACCACCGCCACGTCGGCCTCAAAATTCCCGATTCTTTTCAAAAACTCAGGGTCACTCGCTTTTTCAGGAGAAATGATTGGGATCTTCTTACCCATTTTTCCCAATTTAGAGAGATAGGTCTCTGTCAGCTCCCGAACCCGAGAGGGTTTGACCTCGAGATTGCGTCCCGCAGGGCGATCCGGTTGAGTGACGACCGCCACGACTTCAAACGTCTCCGACTCCATCAGAAGCATATCAAGCGTCGGACAGGCGAATTCAGGTGTACCCAAGAAAACAGTTCTTATGGCCATATGCCTCTAGAGATTGTGTTGTTTATCTTCATCCGGCTCTGGGTAGCCGTACTTTTTTATCTTCGATTTGATTAAGCTTCGCTTAACCGTGCTTAGTCGGTCAATAAACAGTTTCCCATCAAGATGATCAAGTTCATGCTGTATGCAAATGGCCAGCAAACCGTCGGTTTTAAGCGTCAAAGGCTTTCCAAATTCGTCTAGAGCTTCAATCTCAACGTAGTTTGATCTCTGTACGGTTTCTACGTAGCCAGGCACGGACAGACACCCTTCATCGAATTCGGTTTTTCCTTCTTTTTTTGTGATCACTGGGTTGAAAAGCTTTAAGGGTTGTTTAATGCCCACTTCAAGATCAGTCATTCCCGTCGTGTCGACTGTTCCATCGTCATTTTTCATTCGCGTATCGATAACCACAAGTCGGATGGATTCGCCGACTTGAGGAGCCGCCAAGCCAATGCCAGGAGCCGCGTACATCGTTTCTAACATATTGGCCGCAAGCACTCGTAACTCTTCAGTGACGGCCTTAATGGGCTTGGCCACCTTTTTGAGTACCTCTTCGGGGTATGTATAGACTTTTAAAAGGGCCAACGAATTCTCCTTATTAGTGGCCTATCGTTTTAGCCGCAGCAGAAAGTAAACTGCAACCCCTAACATAATAGCATTTGGACCCCAAGCCGCCAATACGGGCGGGACAGTGCCGTGGTTCCCCAAACTCAATCCTATTGAAACTAAGGTCCAATAGACAAAGACAAGGAGAAAACATATGCCCACGTTTATGGCAAAGCCTCCACTTCGCTCCTTTGAAACGCTAAAAGGAATGCCCAAAAAGGCCATGACGAAACAAACAAAGGAAAATGAAAATTTAGCAAAATAGGCGACTTCATAGCGGGTCGTATCAAGGGCGACTTCTTTGTTTTTCCGAATGTAACGTTGCAATTCGCCCACTGTCATGACGTCACCAACTCCAACCATGGATAAGTCTTGAGCGTTATGAATGCCATGCATGTCGGTTGGAGTTTCATCAAGGGTGATCGTTTTTTCTTTAAATTTTTCGCTGAGCGGAAAGGAGCTCTGTTCATCAAACAATGTGACGGTGCCGTCTTTGAGTAACCAATTGGTGTTTTTAAACAACGCCTCTTTTGCCGTCACCAACTGAGTGAGCTGCCAAGCCGGAGAAAAATAGTAAATGGTCAGGCCTTGGATAAGATTCTTTTCTGGATTTAGCGTCTTTATATTGTAAATGAGATCTTTGCTTCGATACCAAATCTTATTGACCTTAACGGTGTAGTAAAACCAAGGCTGCTTTTTGATTTCGACATAGTAAATGTAATTCTTTTTCTTGGTAAAAACCGGAACCAGTTTGTCCGCAACAAAAAAACTTCCGACTCCGATTGCTAAAGTGAGAGCTAAAATGGGCGCCGACGCCCGGGCGAGACTGACTCCCGCACTAAACAATGCCACCAACTCGTTAGACCTACTCAAAATGCTGATGGTGAGAATGGTGGCCATCAGGCAGCTTACCGGGGTCATTTTGTGGATAATGGAGGGAATCTGATACCCGTAGTAGGCCCAAATTTTGGAGCCGCTCGCGTTGAGTTGCCAAATGCTCGACAGAACCTCTATGACAAGAAACAGGGATGTGAAGACCGTTAAGGCCGCCAGAAAATACTTAATAAACTCCCGAGCAATGTATCGATCCGCTATCGTAAACACTAAATAAGATTAAAGCACCGGAGTCCGGGCCGCAACTGCTTGCAACGACGATAAGTTTTGAGATAGGCTCGATTTATGTCGCTTCGAGTCTTACTTGCGGATGACAGTGCCGCCATCAAAAAAGTGATTCAACTTTCGCTCCAGGACTACGGAGTTGAAATACGCACGGTTAATTCAGGAAAAGACGTTCTTGATGTGGCGCGTTCTTTTGTGCCAGACATCGCCTTTGTTGACGTCTTGCTCCCTCACAAAACCGGCTATGAGATCGCTCAAGAGATGAAAAAAGACAACGCGCTCGGCAAAACACCCATCGTGATGCTTTGGAGCTCGTTCATGGCTCTGGATGAGGGAAAGTTCAAGCTCTCGGGTGCCGATGAAAAACTCGAAAAGCCATTCGAAGTGAATCACATTCGATCCATTGTGAATAAGTACGTTCCAAAAACACAATCAAGCCCATTGGGTAAGCATTTAGAGTTTCCCGCATTGGATTTTGATTTTTCCGAACAGACATCGAGCAAGACCAACGTCGAGTTTGAGATTTCTGAAGCAGAGAGCCCAAATCAGGGGGCAGGAGGCAACTGGAACATGGACTCATTTGATCAAATTCCCAGTTTTGACTCCACTCAGCCTAGCGCGGCAGAGGCTCCGATTCCTGAACCTGAAGCGAACCCTTCCCACAGCGGGCTCACAAACCCCGCATGGTCATCAGATAGCGAATGGGTGAGACGAGATTTAGGAAAGTTTCAGGTTCCGATTCCTGAAGAAAACGCCGACGAAAGCACCGTCAATTTTCAATACAACGAAAAGGACATCAAGAGTTTGGATTTCTTGTTAAAGCCAAATCAAGAGGCGGCTAAACCCGTAGACGCCCCAGTCCCGAAGGCCTCTAAACCCGAAGAGTCAAAAAAGGCTACAACGCCATCGTTTACCGATCACCTCGCGGCCGCAAGTGCCGAGCCCGTGAAAGAGGTAACCGCGGTGACTCTTTCTAAAGAGCTTCAAGGGGCGATGACCGATCCGACTGCCACTACCCAGGCGCCACCCATTGACTCGTCCATGATTGAATCCGCTGTTAAAAGTATGACTCCGCAAATAGAGGCCCTGATTCGAAAAGCGGTCCAAGAAGCCGTTTGGAAAATCGTTCCTGAAATTGCCTCCAATATGATCAAAGAGGAGTTAGCCAGACTCACCAGCGAGGACAAGTGAGCTCACCAAGCATTAAAGACCTTGTTCGAATCGCCCTTCAAGAAGACCTTCCCGAAGGAGATAAAACTACCGACAGCATTCCCCAAGCATCAAGACCGGGTCGTGCGGTTTTGCTCGCCAAACAAGATTTGATTTTGTCGGGCACCGAGCCATTTGAAGAAACTTTTAGGCAGATTGATAGTTCCGTGCAAATTCAATGGCAGTTTAAGGACGGACAATCGGTGTTGAATCGAAGCCCTATTGCCCATTTGCAAGGTCCCCTGGCAAGTCTACTAAAAGCCGAACGAACCGCCCTTAATTTCATCGGGCATTTGAGCGGAGTGGCCACGTTGACTTCGCAGTTTGTCAAAAAAGTGAACCAAACGAAGTGCAAAATCACAGAAACGCGCAAAACCACCCCGGGGCTTCGGGCGCTCGAAAAAACTGCCGTCCTTCATGGCGGCGGGACCAACCATCGCATTAGCCTTTCGGACGCCGTTTTGATCAAAGAAAACCATATTCGGGCCGCCGGAGGCATGACACAGGCCATTACCCATATTCGCAGCCGCTGGCCCAAGCTTCCCATTGAAGTCGAAGCGTCTAATCTTAAAGAAGTCCAAGAGGCCCTCGATAACCAGGTCTCGAGAATCATGCTCGACAATATGAAAAATGATCAAATTGAGGAGGCCCTTAAACTTATTTCAGGGCAGGCCCTTGTTGAGGCCAGTGGAAATATGACGCTTGACCGCGTCGAATCTGTGGCTAGACTGGGGGTTCATTTTATTAGTATCGGACAGCTGACTCATTCAGCCCCGGTGGCTGATATGAGTTTACTTTTTGAGTGAGGATTTAAAATGATCGAAACCAATTTTGATATGTTTGAAGTCTGTGGCCGCGTTTGTCGCAAACCCTCGTTCGGCTGGGATTTTATTGGTCTCGAAGAAGTCGAATCTACCAATGAATATTCAAAAGAAAAATGCGCGGACTTCAAAGGTCCCACTCTCATCGTCGCTAAACATCAAACAAAAGGAAAAGGCCGTGGTGGCAAAACCTGGGAAGATGACGGACCAAACGCAAGTTTCCTCTCGACATGGACCGTTGATCTCATGGGCGGAGTTCCCGATCCACGATGGACTTTAGGAATTGGCCTTTATCTATTCGAAGCTCTCTCTGAAGCGTTTCGTACGATTCGCTTTGGAATGAAAGCGCCTAACGATATTTATATCGACGATAAGAAAGTCGGTGGAATTCTTGTTGAAGTCTCAAGCCAAGACGATGTGCACTACCTTCACGTAGGCGTAGGAATCAATGTTTACTCTTACCCGGCGGATATGGGAGCTCACGCGACTCATTTAAATGCCTATTTAGGTTCATCTGGACTTACGGCCGAGACCTGGACTCATTTTTTGGAGTTTTTCGGAAATCGGCTGGCTCACTTAGAAGCAAAGGCCTCAGGCCAAGAATCAAAATGGATTGAGCGACTCTCAGGACGTCTCGTTGACGCATTAAACCGACATCCTGAACATCAATCCAACCCAGTGAAGTCTATCAAGCCCAATGGTTCACTCGTCCTTGAGAAGGGTGAAATCAACTGGCTTGATCTTTGACAACTGAGCCATAAACTTCAATAAATACTAATACTTACCACTAAGTAAGGGGCCCAATTAGGGTGTCATTTTCGCGACAGATGACATTCGAGGGCACAGCCACTGCTTTCTAAAGCAATCCATTGGTCGGGGCTGCGGCATGCCCGTTGCTCTAATGAGCTTGTACAACACCCCCTGGGCGACTTGGTCTTACCCCCTGACCCCTTACCCCTCCAAGTCGCCTTTTTTTTCATCTACAATAAGAGAATGCGACTTTTGATATTCATCTTGGTACTCACTCTGCTTTGCGCCTTTCAGCTCTACTCCTTAACAGGACATAGCAAAGAGACTTCTAAATTTGTGGTTGTGATTGACCCCGGCCACGGTGGCGAAGACGAAGGGGCATCCATCCCGCACTTAAAAGAAAAACATCTGTCACTTCAAGTGGGTCTAGAGCTGAGAAAGCTCTTACAAGAAAACCCAAAAGTTAAAGTTATCATGACCAGAGAAAAAGATGAGTTTGTGGCCTTAGATCAACGACGCGAGCTTGCTGAAAAATCTAAAGCGGACATTTTTGTCAGCATTCACGCCAATAGTTCTCCGAGTCAAAAAATCAAGGGAGTGGAATTTTACTTCGAAAACCAATTGGCTTCTGACGAAGAAAGCCAAATGCTCGCCAATAGAGAAAACACCAGCAGTGATGGAGCGGTAAAGACGCAGTCGAATGAAAAAGGCGAAGTGGGACTCATCATTAACGATTTGCAGCGCAGCCAGCACATGGTTTTAAGTGAAAAGCTTAGCGCTTCACTAATGGAAAACTTTCATCGCCATACGGGAACGCAAAAAACTCGAATTCGGCAAGCTCCGTTTAGGGTCCTCAAAGTAGACATGCCCGCCACTCTCGTTGAACTAGGTTATTTGACAAATAAACAAGAGGCCCAATGGATGGGGCGACCCGAAAATCATAGAAAAATGGCTCAAGCTCTGTACTCTGGGCTCAAAGAGTTTTTCCCTATTCTGATGAAAGGGCGAAACAACCCTTGATTTAACAAGTTCTCGCCGCTACTTATGGGGCCATGAGACTTGATCAACGTTCCCTCGACGCATTACGTGCCATTAAAATAACTCCAAATTATACCGCTTATGCCGAAGGGTCATGCCTTGTAGAATTTGGAAAAACCAAAGTCATTTGCACAGCCTCAATTGAACCTGGAGTTCCGCAGTGGCTTAAAGGGACAGGCAAGGGTTGGGTAACAGCCGAATATGGCATGCTCCCACGATCAACTCACACCCGAATGAAGCGTGACAAGGCTGCTAGCTCTGGACGCACCCAAGAAATTCAGAGGCTCATTGGCCGAAGTCTCCGAGCTGTCACGGACTTGGCGATTTTAGGTGAACGACAAGTGGTCGTCGATTGTGACGTCATTCAAGCTGACGGCGGCACCCGCACCGCAAGCATCACCGGAGGATTTGTCGCCTTGGCATTGGCGTTTAAGGGCCATCTCGATCAAAAGCTATTGCTGAGTTTGCCCCTCAAAGATTACGTGGCGGCGGTTAGTTGCGGAATCGTTAACGGGTCTGCTTGCCTCGATCTTGCTTACGAAGAAGATTCCGCCGCCGAAGTTGATATGAACTTTGTTTTAACCGGATCTGACCATTTTGTAGAGCTACAGGGAACGGCCGAACACAACCCATTTAGCGAAGCTCAACTTTCTGAAATGACCCATTTAGCTCGTAAAGGCATTCGTGAGCTTTTTTCTATTCAAAGTAAGATCCTAGGTGGTTTTTTTCCGCTACAGAATAAGAGCTGATCACAGTGGAATTATGGGTCGCGACCACAAACAAAGGCAAACACCGGGAAATCAGAGAGTTGTTTTTAGGCTTGCCCATTGAGGTGCGAGCAGCCAGTGAACTTCCGGCGTACACTGCCCCTCCAGAAAATGGCGCTACTTTTCAAGACAATGCCCGCATAAAAGCTCGATTTTTAAAAGCAATGAAACAAGACGCCTGGATTTTAGCAGATGATTCGGGGTTAGAAGTCGAAGCACTAAAGGGATTGCCCGGCGTGCATTCGGCCCGCTACGCCGGTCCAAAAGCTCGAGACGTCGAAAATAACTCAAAACTTCTTAAGGCCATGCAACTTCAATCAACCGGTGAGAATCGCCTGGCCACAATGAAGTGTGTGATGTGTTTAATCAGCCCCGACGGGCAAGAGCATTTTTTTGAAGGGCTCTTAAAAGGGCAAATCGGACGCGACATGCGCGGACAAAATGGGTTTGGGTATGACCCGGTTTTTATTGCTGACGGAAACCAGAAAACCATGGCCGAATTAACTCTGGCTGAAAAAAATCGAATCAGCCATCGAGGGCAGGCTCTTAAAGCGGTTAAAGCCTTTTTGCAAACTCAGCTAAACTAAGTTGTGGTCTCGTTACAGAGAGTACTTACAAGGGTCGGATAAAATACTCCGGCCCCACGCCTCGTTGCGCCCAACTTCAGCAGCTCCGGGTAAGGTTTCAAGACTCGTTTCGACGAGCGAATTCCAGGAATCCTCTCCAAATATGGCTTCTTGATGTTTCTTGAGTTTACAAAAAAGAACGATGTGCGAGGACTCGAGCCATCCGTTACGGTAAAGATAGTTTTGCGGCGGCTGTGAACCCCAGGCGAGCTTGACGATCATTTCCATGGCTAAATCAAAAAACTTTCCCGTATTGGCATCTTTTTTTAATTCCTGAAGACATTGAGAACCAACTTCCCGCACCTTTTGCTCGATTTTTGATACGGACTCTAGAAATGGAAAGCACCCGCCCGGATCAGGTCGCTCTGTGCATAACTTTCGATTTGAGTTGAAGGTTCCAATAAGACTGCCAAAAGAAGTTTGATATTGGGCGAGCTCCGCCGTGCAGGCCGTATGTGGTGGGTTAAAATACATAATGACAAAAAGACCCAAGAGTAGAATAACAACAACCTTTAATGTTTCGCTTCCAAAGTAATCTCTCACGGTGTCTCCATTAGCCAAGGCCGAACTTCATCGCTCACATTTAGTTTAACTCCGAGACTTCTCATAAGTTGATACATACCTCCAAGTTTGCGATTCAAAAAAATAAGATCCTTTGGAGGCGCGGTATGCCTTAAAGTCCGTACAAATTCAAAAGACGCTTGGGCCAATCCTTTCAAAAAACTAGTCTGATCAAAATCGAATACACCACCCTGAAGAATCGGCCTAAAACTCAATAAGCACATTTTAACAAAAAGCTCCTGGGTATGTTTTGATTCTTTTGGACTAATAAATTGAAGATCGACTCCAATTTCAAGCATTCCTTTAACATCATTTTCAATCATTTTGCGTCCGAACTGCCGATACTTTGCAACGAAATCCTCTGAAAATCTCTTACAAGCACCGAAATCAAGAAGAACCAATTTTTTAAGTGACTGACTTTCGATTTGAAAAAGAAAATTTGCAAAATTAGGATCAGTTTGAACCAAGCGCCATTCAAAGATTTCTCGGTTAATCAAGGTAAGTGCCTTCAGACCGATTTGATTTCGTAAAGCTTGTGAGGGCGTTTGGGCTAGCAGCTGGTCAAGCGTGATACCGTCCATGAATGTCATAGTAAGAACGTTTGAAGTAGATAAATCGTCGATTGGAGTTGGTACTTCAAAAGGACTATCTCTTCCTATCAATCTCTTAAATTCCTTTTGAAAACCCGCCTCGACTAGATAATCAACCTCCTGTGTCAGTACGAATCTCAATTCGTCAAATACTTCGTCAAACTGAAAATCACCTCCGTAGATTCTTAAGAAGGGCTTAACGATTCCCTTTAAGATTCTTATTTCCGAATCGATGGCTTCTGCAACCCCAGGGTATTGCACTTTGATTGCGACGACTTCGCCCGTAATGAGCCGACCATAGTGAACTTGTCCCACACTAGCCGCAGCAAGGGCACTTTCTGACAGTTCGCTGATACGATTTACTCGAACACCCAATGAAGATACTAATAGAGACCGGATCTCAGAGATCTCGATTGGTTCGGCCGATCGCTGAAGTTGTGACAAAATCTTCGTTACTTCTGTTGGGAGCAGGTCTTGTCCTTGAATGCTCAACATCTGTCCCAGCTTCATTGAAGCCCCTTTCAATTGTGAAAGGCCCTCGGTTAAAATGATGGCTTGTTCGACCCTCGTCTTGAGTTTAGATTGAGATGCGAGTGTGCCCGCAACCCCCCGCCCAACCATTTGAGCTGTAATCTGTCCAATTTTGGTTAATCGCGAAAAAGACGACTTAAATCTCATGGTCAAACTTTATCACTCCGTTCTCTTGAAGATACGAATTTCCAAAGGGAAAGTCGGAAGAGAATTTATACTCGACGCGTTAAAACGATCTCTTTATCTCTCGGTCGGTTTTGGATAACTTACGCGAGGAGGAAAACTATGACGGCAACACGAGTGATTCCAAAACATCTGAGTCAGTACGTTGTTAAACAGCACTACCACCTCTATACGCCCATTGATCACGCCGCTTGGCGCTTTATCATGGCCATTTCGAGAGCTTTTTTTAAAGATCATGCTCACCCCAAGTATCTCGACGGACTTAAAAAAACAGGAATCAACGTCGACCGCATTCCGAAAATTTCTGAAATGGATGCTTGCCTCAAAAAATTTGGCTGGCGCGCCGTTAGTGTCAGCGGATTTTTGCCTCCATCGGTTTTTTTAGAATTTGAGTCATTAGGAATATTGCCGATCGCCTGCGATATGCGAAGTCTTGACCACTTGGCTTATACACCAGCGCCAGACATCGTCCACGAAGCGGCAGGACATGCACCTATTATTGCCGATGCGGCCTATGCCAAATATTTACGCCGTTACGGAGAAATTGCCCGAAAGGCGATTTTTTCTGATGAAGACATGCGCGTTTACGAAGCCATTCGAACGCTAAGTGAAGTCAAAGAAGACCCGAAATCGAGTTCAGCGGATATCTCTTCGGCCCAACAGAGGCTCGAAGAGGCGTTGGCTCGCGTGAGCTATGTGAGCGAGGCCACTTTGCTTTCGCGCATGGCTTGGTGGACCACCGAATACGGGCTCGTGGGCCCAGAAGACAAGCCCCTCATTTACGGAGCTGGACTGTTGTCATCAGTTGGAGAATCGTACGACGCTTACAAAAATCGGGTTAAGCGAATCAAACTCACGGTTGACTGTGTCGAGATGGGTTACGACATCACAAAACCCCAACCACAACTTTTCGTAACACCGGATTTTGTCAAACTCACTCGAGTCCTTGAACAATTGGCCGATCGAATGGCTTATAAAAAAGGCGGCTACGAAGCCCTTGAAACTGGTCAAAAAGCGAAAACCATAACGACCACAGAGCTTGATTCAGGTCTTCAGATAAGTGGCGTCATCGATAGCTTTATGGTGAATAGCGATAAAAAGCCGATCTTTATTAAATACTCTGGACCAAGCCAACTTGCATTCAAAGAAACCGAACTCAAAGGCCATGGGGCAAAAGCGCATGCCCACGGCTTTAGTGCCCCGCTTGGGCCAGTTCTTAAACCCAAGAAGGCGCTTCACGAACTCACCGTTCAAGATCTCAAAAAGCTCGGGTTTAAGGGAAAAGCTCAAGGAACTCTTCATTTTGCTTCGGGTATTGAGCTCACTGGAGTCTTTAAAAAGATGGTTCGCAAAAACGGCAAGACCTTGGTCATTAGCTTTTCGACGGCCCAAATGACCTATCAAGGACATCTCTTATACAAGCCCGAGTGGGGAGTTTTTGATTTGGCCTGCGGCAATAAAGTAGTTGGAGTATTTGGGGACGCCGCCGACCGCGCCAACTTTTACAAAGTGGTTAAGAGCTTACGACCGCCAAAAAGAACAATGAAGACAAATCTGACCCAGCAAAACAAAGAGCTCAATGCCCTTTATTTGGCCATACGAACCATTCGTAACTCTAAGACGCTTAAACCTGGTCAAATTGATAATCTTCGGGCCATTCACGATCAACTCAATGAAAAGCACCCCGTCGATTGGCTTGCTCGATTTGAAATTCTTGAGATGGTTAAGTGTTACCAAGTGGATTTGGCTTGGGAAACTCTTCTTCGAAGCCAGCTTGATCAGATTAAACTCTTAAAGCCAGAGCTTACCGATATCATCAATCGGGGTCTTGACCTTCTTAACCCTGAGCTTTACCGAAAAACAAAAACCCCTCGGGTTGATCCGAGGGGTCGTGACTATTCGGCTAATCGCTAATCGTTAAAACTTAAAGCCTAATCCAACATGAGCCAAGAACGCCGAGTTGCTGGCCGTACCGCCACCAGTAGTGGAGATATTCATTAATCCGTGGAGATACGTCAAGTGGGCGGCTCCAAACCAACGATCAGAAAAATCAAGGCGACCTTCAGCATTAACAACCAAGCCGTAATCGCTTTCTTGATACTTTGCTACGCCAAACGATCTTGAGTTTGCAAAAGCGACGTTATTGTTGTTTGAAAATCCCGATGTCTCAACGTTTCCAGCTGCGATGGCGTAATAACCGCCAGCACCTACTAGAACATTGTTATGGATCCACCACTTAAAAATAACGGGGAATTGAAAGTACGGGAGCTTTTGATCGTAATCCCTATTTGATGCCCCGGCCACGAGCACGTCTTTAATGTGCGAGCCCATGGTGGTTTGGAGCACTCCAGCCGTGATGCCGTACCAAGCATCTTTAAATCGGTAGTGAGCTAAAAGTCCGAAGCTCATGGCACCTGTCAAATTCGAGGTCCCTTGAACAACGGCAAGGCTATCTACGGTTGTTCGTGAAAATGAAATGTTTGGAAAGGATACCCCTCCAACCAAGCTCACGTCGTAGCTTTGAGCGCTCGCCATCGAGCTCAATAGAGTTAATCCAACGAAAATCCCTAAAAGAGGCCTACTTAGCAGTTTCATCACAGCTCTCCTCTGTCCTAAGAATGTGTTAGGTCAATAATAGCCACAAACCCGCCCGCGGGACAACGATATATCCTAATAATTATGAGGTTTTAGACATTGGTCGGTAATAAATTCGGAGATTGAAGGGCTTTGGTCTTGTAAATGGGGTTGGCTTGACCAACCCCGCGTTAAAATGTACAAATCGTGGTTTCACTCTTGGTCCGGTAGCTCAGTTGGATAGAGCAACGGCCTTCTAAGCCGTAGGTCGCTGGTTCGACCCCAGCCCGGATCACCACTGTATCAAAAAGCCAGCCACCACTCCTATTCCGGTGAGGAATAGGAGCGCAGCTCATGAGCTCTAAATCTTAATTTCCGCTAACGTCAATTAACCCCTTGCAGTTAGCTTCATACCTTTTACCTGTACTAACGTCAGTGACGGTTATTTCTACTTCGCCGCCTTCGACAGCTACGCGCTCGTTAAAGGATTTCTCAAAATCACCACCGCTCATGTCGACCGAAAAGGCACCACCATAAATCTGAAGATAAGGAGGCCCACCCTCGGTTCCGGCTCTGAGTTGTTCTCCGGCATGCACTTTCTTGTCGTTAACCAGTACGACAGAACCTTCGGATCCCGAAATGATTCGAACTTTTAGGCCGCGAGCCTTACATTGCAGATCAAGGCTGGCATTAACAATGCGATCGGCTCTCGATAATGACGATCCGAAAATTATTACACTTACAACGATAAGATTTTTCATCTAAAGACTCCTCTTCATTGATTTACCTAAACTCAGAGCAAGTAACGCACCAAGAATTGGGGCAAAACATCTGCAAAATATCAGTGTCTCATTGACACCAGATCAGCTTATTGGGCGCCGATTAACACCAGCCTAATGGCTCAGCTGAAACCAATTAGCTCTGGTGACAAAATGCCGTGGCACTTGGTTCGCTATAGCGTCCGGTCATGGGTAACTTAAAGCGATCCACAATTCTATTAGCACCGTTGTTTGCCGCCGCCCTGTTTTTGCCAGTGCCGGCTTCCACAAACATCATTCACCTCATTGATGTGGTGCCACTTGATCAAACAGATTACTCGGTTTCTAACGAACTGGTTCAAATTCGCATAGCCACAACCATTGCGCTCAAAAAAGCGCGGGTGCTCTTTCCGGGATGCTCTATCGAGGTTTCTAAAACATTAAAAACCGGAACTGAATCTGAACTTGCGGAATTGATTTCTGAACTTTCGAAGCAGGCTGACCCACAAAGAGAAGTTCTTGTTGGGATTTCAAGAAGCAATTTTGCAAGAGTGGCGGCCAAAGCCTCCGTGGGAACAAAACTTGAAGCACTTTCTGTAGGCTCGGCGACTGACCAATTGGCATCAATAAACGACAACTTTTTCAGTATTGCCTCTCCTTGGATTAGTCAGTGGAGAGCCGTCAAATTGGCCATCAAAAAAGCGCAATGTCGAGAAGTTACCGGCGTATTTGATTTTACTGATCACTTATCTTCAAAGTTCAAAGAGGCTTTTAAACAAGACTACCCCCTCTCAAGAGTGATCTCTTTTGCTGAATATCAAGACCTACCCTTGAGCTCTGATTGCCTCTTTATGGCTGTTAACTTTCAGAAATCACAGGGGAGCTTGAGCCGTCTTTTAAAATCCGATCGCAGAATAAGTATCTTTGGAATTGGAGACTGGAATTACTATGGCTCTGAAGTCAGGAATCTAGTTCACGAAACCCGCAACAAAAAAGTAGTTGTACAAGCACCCGCCGGTTGGAAGACCAATGCAAATTCGAGATCTCTACAGTTTTCTAAAGTTATGAAAATCAAGCTTGGAGAAGATCCTTCTCCCGTTGCTGCGTACGCACATGATGCCATACTCATTGTGGCGCAAAAGCTTTGCGAAATGAAACCACTCAAGGCAGCTTCAATAACTAGGTTCTCGAAATTGCCGCTTCTGAGAAAATACAATGAACTGGCGTCGTCTAATAACTTTGTAAGTCACATGCATATGATCGACTTAAATGGAGTCATTCAATGAGCATCTATGGTAAGAGCCTTTCCTACATTCTGCAGTCAGGACTAAGAAAACTAGTTATTGTGATCACCTTTGGAATTGCAGCACTTTTGACGGTTCAGGCATTAATGTTTTCGGTGCAGGCGCAACACACGATTTGTGAGCTTGTGGCTACCAAAAATCAGCAACTTGGCGGACCTTTGGGTCGTGAAATTGCGCTTGGAAATGAATCTGTTGCCTCTGAAATTTTCTCTGAATATAAAAGCTTTTTTAGAAGACTCGACGCTAAAGAGACTTTGGCATTTCAAAAGGTTTCTGACAGCGATCGAAATTTCCTAACTTCCTTTTGTAATAAGGGTTTAACGTCTACTAATATTCAACAATTGGTGTCGTTCGGGGGACAACCCGTGGGAGTTATTTCAGGCGAGATAAAGTACTTCCCGGCATCTCAACTCTTGGTATTTCTCATGATATTGGCATTTTCAATATTTGGGCTTCTCCAATACTGGAAGCGAGAGGCCTCTCACACCCTTGACCGGCTCGTGTTAAACCCGCTCACTCAGCTTTCAAAGGGTCTGGATCTAGAAAATAAAACTGAGCTCACATTAGAAGTCAAACGCATCTCTGAGAATTTTGAAGGATTTAAAGTGCGCTTGCTAAATGAACAGCGTAAGCACCTCGATTACGAAAAAAACAAATCATTGGCTGAGTTAGCATTAAAAGTGGCGCACGATATTCGAAGCCCATTGTCGTTACTTAAGCTTGTCACCGCGAATGAGAATAGTCTCGAAGCTGAGAATCAAAAATTGATGAGCTTAGCTCTAGATCGCATTGGAGCCATATCATCTGATCTTTTGAGTCGATACCGCAGAGATTCAAGTGCCATAAATGCAATCCAAACCAGTGCTACCTGGGAGGCCATTGCCACCGTTCTCAATGAAAAACAGGCCATTCATTCGTCAAAAGAAATTAAATTTTCTACTGAAATTACTGACGACGTCCGAAAGGCTAGAATGCCGATCGACAGTATTTCAATTGGAAGAATTATTTCAAATATTGTGGATAACTCCATTGACGCCGTTAGTAATCGCGGAACTGTAAACATCAAGGCGACCTTAACCGAAGACCAAAAAACTATAAAGTTGAGTGTTTCCGATAACGGCGCTGGAATGTCTGAGGATAAGCTTCGAATGTTAGGTAGAGCTCCTGTGACCTCCGAAAAACCTAATGGTACAGGTATTGGTTTTTTTAGTGCAAAACAAGCGCTTGAGAAAGTGGGCGGAAGAATTTGGATTCATTCAAAACCCGGTCGTGGCTCACAAGTTGAATTACAGTTACCCGTACTAGCTTAGCTTATGACCTCCGGTTCGACAGATTTCGATTTGACCTGAGAAAGCTGAAGCAAGAGCACTCCAAACATAATACCAACGACGCCGCTAAATTCGAGTGTTGTAGGTAGCTCTCTGCCAAAAGCGGCGTCGAAAGCCATACCCCAAACGACTGAGCTCAAACTCAATGTGGCCACCACACTGGCTTTAAGCGAAATATGGCTGAGAGTTAAAAACATTTGACCTGACAATCCAAAAATCGCAATACCCAAACTCAATAGTGGCTCAGTTAGTGTAAAGGTCCCGCCAATCGAAGACATGGGTGACCCCCAAGCCACCAAAACGTTGAGTAAACTTAAAAGCCACACGATCGTAGTGGCCGAAACTTGTGAAGCCGCTCGCCTGAGTGAGGTGTAGGCCACACTTCCCAAAAATGCGCCCAGCGCCCCAACAATGACAACGGATCTTGGGATCGTCTCCGGTGCTATGAGCGAAGGCACTGTGGCCGAGAGAACAACCAAAGAAATGGCCGCCCACTCTCGTATTTTTAGCCATTCTTTCAAAAAAATAGTTCCAAGCACTGCGGTAAAAACCGGATTGAGGTAGGTTAATGCGCGTGCGGTGGCAACGCTGGCGTGTTGAAGAGTCCAAAAGTGAGCCAGAATTCCAAATGCTCCCGCAATGGCTCGAGCCCAAAGAGGGAAATGCAAAAACTCTTTTGGATTTCTAAAATCCTTTACAACCCAAGGTAACAAGACGACGACAATAAAAAGTGACCGTTGAGCTGAAGCATCTCCGGATGGCACTTTACCCGAAAGGGCGTGCACCAAATATCCCATAAACCCAAAACTGAAGGCCGCTCCCATGCCAAGCCAGACCCCGACCTTCGGATTGTTTAAGGATTTTGCAGAATGCCTCAATCACCACCCCTTACCGAGCATTATACTCCGGGCCTTGCCGTAATAAAGTCGCGTTTCTTCAATTTCTATCTATATAGCACTCGATCAACCCTTCAGTTGTTCCGAAAAATGAGA
>JADLCR010000023.1 GCA_020847095.1 Oligoflexia bacterium
TATCATATTATGGAAACTTAATTAGACCTCAGTCTAGGACTTATTACGCCGATGACGTGGCATAATAAAGTTCTATGAACATACTTGTATCTAACGATGACGGAATAGAATCTCCCGGAATTTTAAAACTGGCGCAAGCCCTTGAATCTGTAGGCGACGTGACTGTCGTCGCACCCCAGCGGGAAAGATCAACAAGCGGGCACAGCCTCACGCTTCACAAACCTTTGCGCTGCTACGAAGTGAAAAAAAACTATTTTGCCATAAGCGGAAGTCCAGCCGATTGCGTTTACATGGCAACTCGTTTGTTGATGAAAAAAAAGCCCGATATTGTAGTCAGCGGTGTTAATCGGGGCGCAAATCTTGGCAACGACGTCTATTACTCGGGAACGGTTGCTGCCGCCCGTGAAGGCGCTTACTTTGGGGCTAAAGCGGTCGCCATTAGCCTTTTTATGGGCCATCATCTTGAGAAAATTGAAATGAACTGGGATACCGCCACAGAGTTCGCCAAGATTTTTATTCCAAAAGTCGCAAGCCAGCCGATTCCTCCTCAAACCATTCTTAATGTGAACGTTCCCAATCTGAGTTCCGAAAAAGTAAAAGGGGTGAAGCTGGCAAAGCAGGGTCTACGCTACTACTCCGATGAAATTGCCGTAAGATCCGACCCTCGAAATCGAAAGTATTATTGGCTTGGTGGTGAGTACAAAGGATTTGAGAATATCCCTGGCAGTGACTGCGTCGCCGCGGACCAAGGTTATATTTCAATCACTCCACTTCGTTTTGACAGCACCGACTATCAATTGCTGGAGGATCTTAAAAAGTGGGAACTCAGTTTTGGAGTATGACTTTGGCCACAAGCCTTCTGATCACTGGGGGCTGCGCCATGACTTCAAAACGCAGCTCCAGACAGGTAAGCTCCATTCAACCGGAATCGATAAATCCCGCCATTATGTGGCCGCTTTTGGGGCATTTTAGAATCAGCCAGGAATTTCGCACGACAGATGAAGGCCGACCCCATGATGGAATTGATTTGCCGGCCCCAGTCGGAACAAAAATTGTAGCACCCGAAGACGGGCGCGTGGTCTATTCAGGAAGCAAATTCAATGGATACGGCAAACTCATTATCTTAGAACACCGCCATGGCTTATCAACACTTTACGGTCATCTCTCCAAGATCTACGTGAAGCCGGGCCAGTTTGTTCAAAAAGGTAAAACCATTGGTCGCGTGGGTAAAACCGGACGCGCGAGCGCCCCCCACCTTCACTTCGAGGTACGAAAAAACCGAATTCCTGTAGATCCATTAAGGTATCTAAAATGAAAAATATTTTGATTTTGATTTTCATTCCGTGGATGGCCTTGGCTCAAGAAAAGGACCAGCAAAACGCCAAAGCTAAAGCTACGCCGGCACCGGCACCCGCCGTAGTGTCGAAACCCAAAACCAACTCTGTTGAACCCGAACTTCCCTTGCAGCCTTCTAAATGGCTCGAGGTCAATTCGATAATCGACGAGATTAAAGAGCAAAATCCTCCAAGAAATTTTAAATTAAAGGCCAAAGCAGGGCTTGTTCAAATGATTGTCAATACCGACGATCCTATAAAACTCGGCTTAGGAAGCAATCTTCCGGCCATAGGTTTTGAAGGGGTCGCCAATGTTTTTGGCAACTTTGGATTGGAAGCGCGTAGCATTTTTGCCATGAATTTGGTGCCTGATCCGACGTCACCCAACACAGCCTCTTCGTATATTTATTGGTTGGATATCGGTCCGCGCTATACGTTGTATATGGACAGCACCAAGCTTGATAACAACTTGGCTTTCAAAGTGCTCTTTCATCACAACCAATCCAACTTTCAAATTACCGATCCCGTTAATCGACTTTACGTCACTAAATACTCGGGCGCCTCGTTTGGTATTGAGAGAAGTATTCCCATTACCAGAAAACTTGGAGTTGTCGGAGAGTTTGATCTTGTTCAAATCTTTAGCACTTCCACTCCCTCGACCATTGCGGTCAAGCAATATGGCTATGGATTCGAGATCCAAGGAGAAATTTATTACCAAATGGAGTTGTTCGGAAAGCCTTGGCGCGTCGGGGTAAGTTATTGGCAACAAGGTCACGAATCAGAAGTCGACGCTAAAGATAACTTTCGACGGAATTCTCAATTTCAAGTGGCACGGGCCCTTTTTATTAATCTTGTCTTGTTAAGGTGAACTCATGAATCCAAACGGCACTCTAGGACTGGTGATTTCGTTAGTCTGTTTTGGACTTACGCTCACCTTTTGGCCAAAACATCAACCTGAGCGACAACCCCAATCTGATTTTTTAGGATCACTTTCGGACGCCGTCATTTATGAAAACACTAAGGTCATTAAAAAAGGGGCAAAGATCGCTCTGCGACTTGCCGTTCCGATTATTTCGAAACTTAAAATCGAATCTTATCTTAAAGAATTACCCCTAGACGATGAAGTGCGCCGAAGAGTTTTGAGTCGCATCAATTCGGGAGAATTCATTGATGCGGTAGTTCCGTTTCTGTGGTCACTTAAAACGCAATACGCCTCACCTGTCGACTCTATTCCAACTTTCGAGCAATACATCAAAGCCCAATTTAAAAATCCCATTACCCCGGGCATGACTCACTCGTTATTCAGCTGGGCACCACCGACAGAAAAGTCTAAAACAGAATCATTTAAGCTTGATCCCGGAATTGCCGCTTCGTTAGTTCGCTTTTACGATAAAATATTTTTACAGACAGGTAAAAGCCCACTGTTTGAAGAACGCCCCGTGGGAGAAGCTGAAGTCAAAGAATTAAAACCCATCGTCAAAGACCTTTTGTCAAAATTAGGCCAAGCGATGAAGGACAATTCGGATGTTCAAGAGGGGCTCAATACCATTCTCAACAACGATGAAAAGCTCGAAATTCTAACACACACCTTGCTTCAAGCTGTTTCTCAAGAGGCCTTCAAAGCGTATCAGATGTTCGCGCAAAAGGTATTGCGGGCCGATGCCTTGAAGCAGGCCCTTCTGTCGTCATTAGAAAAAAAGGGGACATCCCCTCTGTGGTCGTATCTTGAGAATGCAAATCGCTCTCGACGTTACGTCATTCAATTTACTGTAGACGGCTTGCAGGGAGAGCTCGTTAGAGCACTCGCTAGTGGTCAGCCACAGCACCCGTTTGTTGCCGAAATTAAAAAAACTCTAACCCCTCCTTCTCGTCCAAAAGGGAGAAAGATTTTTGAATCTCCAAAAACATCTCAACGGTTTTTTGAACACTTTGCCCAGAATGGTTATCAGCATCCCGCTTATTTGCCTTTTTTCAAGTGGCTTTCGCAGTCTCGACAAAGAGGGTTTGTTTCAAGAGGCGTTTCAACAACTCCTACGATTAGTGTGCGCAACCTTCCATTGATCAAGACCGGTGCCCCCGTTGCAGGTTCCCACTCGA
>JADLCR010000024.1 GCA_020847095.1 Oligoflexia bacterium
CCACTTGAAATCAAAGACGGATGGGCGTTTGCGGAAATTGGTAAAGTAAAAGGTTGGGTCAATTTGCACGATTGCTTTTCTCGCCTAGATTTCGCCAAAGAAGTCGAATTCAAAAACAAATGGTATTCATTTGAATCAACGATCGGACCTTGGGTCAAATTTGGAAAAATTCATGCCGCTCATATGAATAATATTTCTTCAATAAAAACAGATCCAACGCGCGCCATCGTTTTAGGAGACACACCTCTATACGCGCACCCCAGAAACCATTCCAGTCCGGTTGTTCAACAAGTGAACTTAGGCGATGTCACAACTATTCTTGAAACCGAAACCCTTTGGTGGGCTTACAAACAAACACCCCGTCACGGTTCATTTTGGTGGTCGCTCAATGAGCCCTCCATATTGGGCCAAAAAGAAACAACTCCCCCACTTACGACTAAATCGCTTTTTAGCCGCGGTATTTTCGATTTGCTCTCACACACAAAAATACGTGGACTCCGATTTGCGTCCGCCGACGGAATCTTTCGAAGCCTCGACGATGAGACCTGGGAGCCGATTCCACAACTTGGTCAAGAAAATCTGCCTATTGCGCAGTCACCAAATGGTACGGTTTATATCGGCATGTTCAAGAGCTCCGATGGAGGCCAGACCTTTAAGCCCTATGTGCGCTGGGATCAATTACTAGCAACACTTTCTTCAAGTCACTTGGGAATTCCGGGGCAAATGAAACTTGGTGAACTCAAAGCCACAGATCACCAAATAGAAATCAAGGTTACAGGTCAATGGGCAGGACGCAAGGGGGCGGTCCGACTTATTTCGCCCGTGACTAAGTCCCGATGGAAGATTTCAAAGATTGAGCTCTCAAAAGGCGCTCTCGCACCAGATCCCGAAGCTTCTTTCGATCTTCCCAGTTCCATGACGAAGTCGCAACGGGGTCAAGAATCTCAACGTCAACACGAGTTTTCCAGCCCGATAAATTTGTAAAGAGACTTCCTTTGGGAAGGATCTTTGAACTTCCGTGAATCAAAACCGGTATCACTCGCGTTTTTGTTTGGACCGCAAGAGCAAACGCCCCCATTTTAAACTCTCCCATGTGGCCCGTCTTACTTCTAGTCCCCTCAGGAGCGATCCAAACGTACTGACCATTCTTCAAAAGACTTGAAGAATTCCCGAGTGCCTGAATGGCCTGAGTGGAGCTAGCGCGGTCTAAGCACACAAAGCCACCTCGCTTCAATGCCCAACCAAAAAAAGGAATTCTAAATAATTCTTTCTTTGCCACCATTCTTAAAGGCACTCGCAGGGCATAAAACAAAATCGGAATATCAAAATGCGAATTATGATTGCTCACCACAATAGAGGCCCCCGATGCCCGGAGCCGACCTCGCCCCTTTACCCTCACATCCACACCAGAAACTTTAATCATGACGTAGGCCCAACCAAATATCAGTTTTTCAAAAGTTGATTGGCCTGTTGAAAACAGGACCAATAAAGCAACGAGTGAACAAACAAAAATGAAACCAATCAGAAACGGGATTAAAAGAAGTGCTCGCAAATAAACCAAAAGTTTCATCACATTCCCAGTTTTTCTACCACTGCTTTCACTATGACTGGTGTGGCCACACGAAGTCTTTCGGCGGCCACGCGGATATTTCCAGCCAACCATTGGTCGGCCTTAAATCCTTGCTTCAAATTTGGAATGCGATCTTGTGAAGCGTCAATGGTAAACTTAACCGCTGCCACTGGTATCGAAAACTTTTGGCCGACGCTGAGAACTTCGGCAATCTCCATATCAACACTTTGCGCTCCCAAACTATTAAAAAGCTTAGCTTTGGCCTCCGGCGACTCTACCGGCTGAGATTGAGTTGAGTGTTTGGTGATGTGAAACGGAATTTTCAATTTCTCTAAATTGACACCAATATTCTTTACCAAGGTTGGTTCTAGACCGCTCCAGGTCATTGAGTCCGGCCCCATAACCTCTTTGACGACGCAGGCATCTATCACCTTAATCTCAGGATCAAGAGCTCCGCAGAATCCAACTGCCAAAATAGCTCCGTGGCCGTTTGGATTGAGAACGGATTTCAATCGGGTAGCTGTGAGTTCAAGACCGATCCCGGTTTGAATCAGTTCAACCAAATGCCCATCGATTTGCCCCTGAATCGTTTTCTCTGCGCCTTGACCTGGTATTTGATGATTGATTATCGCTTTAATCGGTCGAAACTCTTCGGCTAGTGCCGTGACGATCAGGAGTCGCTTGATATTATCGAGGGGCAAAGTAAATCTCCCCTAAGACACGATCCCGAGCTGCTTTACGTTGACGCAGCTTATATTCTCCGTGGGCCGCCGTGCCTGCGAGATTTTTTGTGTAAGTATCATAATCCATGATCTGAACTTCATAGGGGTAGAAGAATCTAATTTGTCCCGAACTTGTCGGTACTTTAATTAACTGACGACAGATAAACTTAATAACGCGGTAGTTTGCATCACTAAATGGGTTATGTTTTTCTTTATATTCGGCCCGATGACTTTCAGTTTGAAAACGCTGTTGCAAGCGCTTGTCGATTTCTTCGACTTCAAACGGTTTTTTCTTGGCCACTAATTCGTCAATGATTTCTAAAAATAAATTTGTCGGGAAAAGCGTGTTCTTCGATTGATTCGGCACCACGTTGGCAAAACATATTACGTTCGTCAATCGCAAATACCTAATTACCCGAAATGCATCGAAGATCGAGTGAGTAACAAATCTCACACCCATCTTATCAAAAATATCAATAGCCACCGTTTCAGGCTTACTCAAAGTTTTGATGACCATGCTGTGCTTTTCTTTAAAGGCTTTAACTTCAAACTTGTTTAGAGAGATTTGGTCGACTCCGTCTTTGGAGCCTAGAAAAATTTCGCCGTGAGGCAGGGATTCCACATGGGCTTGTACGGGCTTTAGAATTTGATCTTGAATTTCGGTGGTGTAATTAAAAAACAAATCATTTTCAACGTGAGCGATACAATGCATCACTCTCAAAATGGCACAGCTCCAAAGTTGTACGGGATTTTTAGTATGATCTCTGGTGCTTGCGTACAGCAGGAGTCGGCGCATGTCCTCGACTTTTTCACGAGTGGCCAAGACTTCGGGAATCGACTCGCCTTCGTTGAGGATGTATTTTTGAAGCATTTCGATGGCCTGATCGAAGATCTTCCAAACCGCTTCACTATCTTCGGCCACAGATAAGTCATAACCGTAGACTTTAAGAAATTCCCCGGCTTCTTCGAGTGAGTTAAAATCAAGTCTTGGAACATCGATGATCGAAAAACCACCGATTACTGTTTTCATTAATTGTTTCGGAAACTCTAAGCGTGCGCTCACATCGTCATGATAGAGTTCGAAGGTCAGAGATTCAAGACCTAATGCCTGGCGTTACTGACAAGGAAAAATGGCACAAGCCGGCGCGCTGAATGTTCCTAATCGCCCTTGATTTGGCGCTGGATGAGCAGAGTCTTTCGAAACCGTGTTTCTAAACGAGACGTTACCTGTAATCGTAGCACCTGAAATTGTTCCATCAATTTGCACGGTTCCCATAGAATCGGAGGCGACAATTTGAAATGAGGCCGGTTGTCCGCATGACTGCATCGTGCACGAAGCATTTCCAGTGACCTGTCCACCAGTGACTTGAACCGTTATGGGTACGGGATCAAAATTGTTGTAACCCGTGAACGCATCAAAGAACACTAGGCTTATGGCGCCTTGCGAGACAAGATTGATCGGTCGATTTTGCGTCAATGCCTGCTGCAGGCTTGAAGCGCCTTGAAATCCTAGCGAAGGCTGATTGGCGCTATTTGAAGTGGTGATCATCGTTCCGCAATTGGTATTGTAAGGAGCACGGCAAGGAATGGGGTCTTGGCTGTCCTGAACCGTAATGGCTCCAACATCTTTAAAGAGCCAGTCCGTGCTTAAGAAAAATCGTGACATTTCTGAAGCTGTCACAAAAGAAGTGCCGCTCGCTGTTTGAATTTGGCCCGGTTGAACTTGTAAAACCGCCCATAGACTTCCTGCGGCCTGAGGGCTTCCGGGAATGGGAACTCCATTATTGGTCATCCCATCATTTCGCAACCGATCGCCTGATCTCGCCAAGTTGTCTTCTCGGCGCTTTTTGCTATTGTCACCGCAACCGGTGATAAAACCCAGAGCCAAGAACACCATTAGAATTCTCTTCATGACTAATCTCCTCGATACCCATGGCGTTGCCATGAAAGTGCCAGTCAAAGCTCATATATTAGCTTTAAGCCTCGGGAATCACCGATTTTGGGGTTAAAATCGATATTCTGACGAACCTCGATCGACAGCTGCCAAGTTTTTTGACGCTTAAAGGACGCCTCCCTATTGAAGCCTTGGGATGCGAGAAAGGTACTTTTCTTCTAGCTTCTGGTTGCGTTCATCGCCACCGGGTAAATTTGCTGAAAGATATACGGGAGCCTTGGTGCCCTTTGCTGCAAAGAGCTCACAAACTCTGATTGAAAGCAGGTTCACAATAGAGGCACTCAAGATAGAAGACATCGGAGCCACCTTCACATCAAGACCCTCAATTGACACTACGGCATCACCAGCGACACCGCCTGTGTCGATCACAAGATCCGCCACCTCAAATAGCTTTTTCTGGCTGGGGTGTCGGCTTTTTGAGCTCTTGGCGTGTTGAAGCGAGGTGACGGCCACTGTTTTAATCCCTCTTTCTTTGGCCAACATTGCCATTTCCACAGATGTTGCATTGATCCCGGAGTTCGAAAAAACTGTGAGCCACTCGCCTTTAAGAGGTTTGTAAAAATCAAAAATGATCGGCGCAAGTCCTGACAATCGTTCCATGGGCCCATTTCGTCGAGGACCTGCGTGAGGCATCAGATACTCCTCTAACCAGGGATTTACCGGAATTAGCCCGCCGGCTCTATGAAACGCCTCTTCAACCGCCATATGAGAATGGCCCGCTCCGAACAAGTGCCAAACACCACCGGCACTTAACGAGCCAAAAATACCTTGAGCCACCTCTTCTAATACGGATTCTTGCGCTAACCCAATGGCCTTAAGAGCGTCCGTCACCGATTTTAAAAAAGCCTCTTGCCCTTTGGTCATTGTTTGTAAAAGGTGCGGTTGGTTTTAGCCATGTTACGTAAAGGGTTCGACGGTTTGAATCGTGGACCAAATTTGGTCGCCATGATTTCAAGCTCGTCGACAACCTTTGCCGATCCAATGGAGTCGGCCCATCTTAGCAAACCACCTCGAAATGGCGGGAATCCCGTTCCCATAATCATGCCCAGATCTACGGCCTCGGGTGTAGTCACAATTCCCTCTTCAAGACATAAAGCGGCTTCGTTAATCATCGGAAACAACACGCGATGGATAATCTCTTCTTCTGAAAATGGGTTCTTAGGCTTAGGAAGACCCGTGAGTTGATAAATGTTTTGATCAACATCCAGCTTCTTTCCCTGACTATCATAAAAGTAAAAGCCCGATCCGTTTTTCTTTCCAAGCTTCTTAGCGTCAACCACCTTGCTCATTAACGGAGCGGCCTCGGCTCGCACTCCAAATGCATGACCCAGAATCTTGGCCACTTTTGCTGAAACATCAATTCCCACTTCGTCTATGAGATGCAGCGGACCCATAGGCATTCCGAACTTCAAACAGGCCTTATCGATAAATTCAATGCTTGCTCCATCGCCGAGAGTGAAACAGGCTTCATTGAGATAAGGTAAAAGCAATCGGTTCACTAAAAATCCAGGACCGTCTTTTACGATGATCGGAGTCTTTCCCATCTTTTTAGAGAGGGCGAAAACCGTTGCCGCTGCACGATCCGAAGTCTTTTCACCCCGAATAACCTCGATCAACGGCATTTTATTTACGGGATTAAAGAAATGCATGCCCACAAAGTTTTCAGGATGAGGCACTGCCGTCGCCATTTCGGTGATGCTTAATGAACTTGTATTACTCGCAATGATGACATCCTCACGGCAACTCTTCACCATATCGGCGAGTACTTTCTTTTTGACATTCATATCTTCAACGATGGCTTCGATAACAACATCCAGAGTTTTGAATCCGGAATAATCCAGCGTCCCGCTGATAAGACCCATTTTGCGTTTGAAATCGAATGAGGTCATTTTCTTGCGTTGAACAGATTTCTTAAAAATGTCGTTAGCCGCCTTCAGTCCCTTGCCAATGGCGTCGTAGGTGATGTCTTTAAGCCTGACTTGCATGTCTCTTTCAGCCGCGAGCTGCGCAATACCGCCGCCCATAGTGCCCGCCCCTAAAACACCAATTTGATTAACCGGCACTCCTTTTTCATCACTGGTCACACCGGTTTGTTTTTTAACCCCCTCCATCATAAAAAACAGATTGATGAGATTCTTACTCACATCGGTTTGAGCCACTTCACCAAAACCGTGAGCCTCGATTTCAAAACCCTTTGCTTGATCGCCGCCGTAGGTTTTTCTAATCACTTCTAATGCTTTTAGAGGAGCAGGGTAATGCCCCTTTGTCTGGGCCAACACGGTTTTCTTTGCTTTATTAAAAACAATAAACGAACCCATGCCATTTAAGAAGGACTCCCCCATCGATTTCGCTTTGAACTTCTGGGGTTTCTTCTTGGATCCATCTTTTATGATCGTCAATGCAAGATCTCGGGCTTTTGATAAAAGGATTTCTTTGGGAACCGCCTGATCGACCAAACCAATCTTCGCGGCCTTGCGAGCGTCAACGGACTTCCCCGCCAAAATAATATCCAAGGCATTGATGGCCCCAACAAGTCTGGGGAGCCTTTGGGTTCCGCCAAAACCAGGAATGACGCCCAGTTGGATTTCTGGAAGTCCAATTTTAGTCGCAGGATCGTCTGAGCAAATGCGATAGTCGCAAGCCAACACCATCTCACACCCTCCACCTACGCAAGCACCATGAATGGCGGCGATCGTCGGGATTTTTAAGACTTCGAGGGCTGAGAAAATCGTTTGTCCTACGAGACACGCGTTCTCGGCATCTTGGGCCGTTTTAAGGTTTTTAATTTCCTCAATATCCGCGCCCGCAATAAAAATATTCGGTTTTTTTGAAACAAAGATGGCAGCTTTAAACTTAGACTTTCCGAGCTCTTCAATCACCTCATGGAGCCGCAAGAGCACTCCGCTTGAAAGTTTGTTGGCCTTTTCATTTGGCATATCGAAGTCCACCCAGGCGATATCGCCATCGGGGCGAATTTTCAGCGCCTCTTGATTGGGTACGACCGTTTGACGAATTAACTTAAGTTTCTCGTTCGACAATGACAGCTCCACCTTGTCCTCCACCGATACATAATGTTGCTAAACCAAATTGCACGTTGCGCCTTTGCATTTCTTTAAGAAGCGTGACCACTAAACGAGTCCCTGTGGCCCCAACCGGATGGCCCAAGGCGATAGCCCCACCATTGACATTCAATATTTCGGGATTCAACTCACCGGTGGCATCGGCCCCTAAGCGGTCTTGATTAAATTTTTTCGAAGCCATGGCTTTAATGCAGGCGATCACCTGGGCTGCAAAGGCCTCGTTGAGCTCCACTAAGCCAAGATCAGAAAGCTTTAGGCCGGCCTTTTTTAGCGCGAGCGGAGTTGCGAGTGCCGGTCCCAGGCCCATACGCTCGGGCTCAAGCCCCGCATACGAATATGATTTGATTGACCCAAGGATCTTATGCCCAAGCGCTTGCGCTTTTTCTCGCGACATCAGCAAAATCATTGCCGCACCATCAGTTATCGGGCAAGCGTTACCAACGGTTATAGTTCCAAATTTGCGATCAAAAAATGGTTTGAGCTTTGCTAACGCTTCTAGTGTTTGGCCTTTTCTTGGGCCCACGTCTTCAGAAATAACTTTTTCAAATTTAGGAGGAAGGTAAATGGGTGTGATTTCTTGAGCCAAGCGGCCAGCTTCTTGGGCCGCGACCGCTTTGAGATGACTTTCCAACGCAAACTTGTCTTGCGTCTCTCTTGAGATTTCAAATTCCCGCGCTAGGATCTCAGCAGTTTGACCCATGTTAATTCCAACAAAGGGATCAGTAAGCCCCACCATTACAGACACAACTGGTTTCATATAGGAAAGCTTCATTTCTGAAAGCGCCGCCATCTTGGCGCCGAAGCTTTTGGCTGTCATCACATCGGCAAAGACGTCCGTAAATTCTTTCGAAAACAGCAGAGGCATGTTTGACATGCTTTCAGTGCCCCCAGCTAAAACCACATCGGCACTACCTGCTTTGATTTTATCAAATCCAGAAGTGATGGCTTCCATAGCGGAAGCACAATTGCGATGAACCGTGTGTGCAGAAACTTCTTTAGGAACGCCGGAATTGAGGGCCACCACCCGTCCAATATTCACGCTATCCGCCGGATTTCCAGTATTCCCGATGATGACTTCATCGACAGTCTTAACGTCCAAGTTACTTCGAGCGATGAGTTCTTTTAAAGCTGTTTTCCCAAGTTCCGCAGGATGAACATCTTTTAGGACTGAACCTGCTTTTGCAAATGGGGTACGAATACCTTCAACTATGACAACATCTCGTGAGTGACCCATGAAAAACCCTTTCTTGATGCGCGACTATGAATATGAACATCCCATTACCTCAAGTTGACTGCTCGCAGTCAAGTATTGGGAGTAATTTACGCTACGCATTAGGCTGGTGTAATTGACACGTTGAGAGCTGGGCCCTATTTTATTCTAAGAATCACGGCAATTTTGAAAGGACCACCATGTCGTTCAACAAAGACGCGCTTCACTATCACAGCAACGGCCGTAAGGGAAAAATCGAAGTCGTACCTTCAAAACCCTGCAGCACCCAAAGAGATCTCTCACTGGCTTACACTCCCGGGGTTGCCGAACCTTGCAAAGTCATCGCGCAAAGACCTGAGACCGTTTATGACTTCACCGCGAAAGGTAACTTAGTCGCCGTTATTTCAAATGGAACTGCGGTTTTAGGACTGGGCAACATCGGCCCTCTTGCGGGAAAGCCCGTCATGGAAGGAAAGGGCGTCCTTTTTAAGCGCTTTGCCGATATCGATGTGTTTGACATTGAACTTGATACGGCCGATTCGGATAAATTTATCGATGCCGTTTCGATACTGGAGCCCACCTTTGGCGGAATAAACTTAGAAGACATCAAAGCACCGGAATGCTTTTACATTGAGGAAGAACTCAAAAAGCGCATGAATATTCCGGTATTTCATGATGACCAACACGGAACGGCCATCATTTCTGGCGCAGCTTTTATCAATGCTCTAGAAATTACAAAGAAAAAAGCTAAAGACGTTCGCGTTGTGTTTTCAGGCGGTGGAGCCGCCGCGATCGCATGCGCCAAACTTTTTGTCGGCCTGGGAGTTCAATACGACAATCTCATCATGTGTGATTCCAAGGGCGTCATTTATAAGGGGCGAACCGATGGAATGAATAAGTACAAAGAGGAATTTGCGGTTCAAACAAAAGCCCGCACGCTCAAAGATGCCATGAGGGGCGCCGATGTCTTTGTTGGAGTGAGCGTTAAAGGTGCTGTCACCAAAGAAATGCTCGCCTCCATGGCTCCGAATCCGATCGTCTTTGCCATGGCTAATCCGGACCCAGAAATTAGCTACGAAGACGCCATTAGCGTGAGAAAAGATGTGTTAATGGCCACAGGTAGAAGCGACTACCCTAATCAAGTCAATAATGTGTTGGGATTCCCGTTTATCTTTCGAGGAGCCCTTGATGTTCGTGCAAAAGCCATAAATGAAGAAATGAAAATTGCAGCCGTCCATGCTCTGGCGAAGCTAGCAAGAGAAGATGTTCCCGATTCTGTTTCAAGAGCCTACGGCAATAAAAAGTTTAAATTTGGCCCCGAATATATCATCCCTAAACCCTTTGATCCTCGAGTTCTCCTTTGGGTGGCCCCGGCCGTAGCAGAAGCAGCAATGAAAAGTGGTGTTGCACAACTCCCCATCACGAACATGGATGATTATCGCGAACGGCTCGAACGAATGTTGGGAGCAAGCCGAGGAGTCATTCGAAACGTCATTAACAAAGTTAAAACCGACTCAAGCAATATACCTTCCATTGTTTTCTCTGAAGGGTATAGCGACAAGGTCCTGCGCGCCTGCCAAGTCATCGTTGAAGAGCGCATGGCACGGCCTATTATTTTGGGAAATATCACTAATGTTCAAAGCCGCATTCGGGAGCTAGACCTTTCGCTACTACGCGATGTCGAAATTGTTCAGCCCGTTAAATCCGAAAAGTTTAGCGTTTACGCCAAAAAGTTCTTTGAACTGCGTAAAAGACGCGGAGTCACGCTCACTGAAGCTGAGCGGTTAATTTACGATCCCAACTACTTTGGCGCGATGATGGTTCTCACCGGTGATGCCGATGGTATGATCAACGGCGCCACTCAAGGATATGCGGACGCCGTTCGACCAATCTTGCGAGTTCTCGGGACTCCCGACAGCCAAGTGGCAGCGGGACTGTATATTGTAATCCTTAAAAACAAGACGCTCTTCTTCGCCGATACGACTGTTAACATTAACCCCACCGCTGAAGAATTGGCCACCATCGCCATTAATAGCGCTGAACTGGCAAAGTTTTTTGATGTTTCGCCACGGGTGGCTATGCTTAGCTTTTCAAACTTCGGAAGCAATCGCAGCCCCTCGAGCAGCAAGATGAGAGAAGCGGCCGAACTTGTCCGAGAACGGCGTCCCGACCTTATCGTCGATGGTGAAATGCAGGCGGACACCGCCGTGGATCCAAACATCGTGAAAGAACTGTTTCCATTTTGCGAAATTAAAGACGGCGCAAACGTTTTAATATTCCCCGATCTGAACAGCGGAAACATCGCTTACAAATTAATGCAGAAAATTGGGGGCGCCGAGGCCATCGGACCCATTTTGATGGGTATTAATAAGCCCGCAAACGTGATGCAACGCTCGGCCGACGTCAACGACATTGTAAACATGGCCGCGGTCACCGCCATTCAAGCACAAAGTCTTCGATCAACCCATGCTTGATCTAACCCCTCGCCCCGAACGCGCCATCTTAGTTGGGGTTGCTGTCAAATCTGATGATCCACGATTGATGGAGCAAAGTTTAGATGAACTGGCTCATCTAACAGAAACCGCAGGAGCTGTGGTCGTTGGAGTCACCTCTCAGCGGCTTGAGCGCATCGTTCCTGCCACATTTATCGGATCGGGAAAAATTCAAGAAGTCGCCAGACTAAAAGACGAAACGCAGGCCAGCACAATCATTTTGGACACCAGACTTTCCGGTGTTCAAAGTCGCAACCTTCAAGAACTCATTGGCGCAAAGGTTATCGATCGCACTCAACTCATTTTGGATATTTTTGCAAGTCGCGCTCAAACTCGCGAAGGAAAACTGCAAGTCGAGCTCGCACTGCTTCGTGATCAGCTTCCGAGACTGATCGGTGAGGCACTGGCGGGACTATCGAAGCAAGCGGGAGGAATCGGCACCCGTGGGCCTGGCGAAACAAAGCTTGAGATGGACAGACGACGTATTTACACCCGAATTAGTCACTTAGAAAAAGAATTAGATTCGGTACGAAAGACCCGCGATCAACACCGAAAGCGCCGCCATTCAAGTCGCGTTCCTATCGTTGCCCTAGCCGGGTATACAAATAGCGGTAAAAGTACGCTCCTCAATAGATTGACTAAGTCTCACGTCTTGAGCGAAGACAAACTCTTTGCAACCCTAGATCCGACAACGAGAAAGATTCGACTTCCTAGTGGGCGGCCCGCGGTTCTAACCGACACAGTTGGTTTTATTAATAATTTACCGCACACCTTGGTCGAAGCCTTTAAAGCTACTTTTGAAGAGATTTCAGAGAGCGATCTCATCATTCATGTGCATGATGCTGCCAACCCATTTGAATCACTCCACACAAAAGTGGTGACCGACCTTCTTAAAGACATTCAAGCTCATGAAAAACCCATTATTCATGCTTATAACAAAATTGATTTGGTTACGGACTTATCCGAGCGAACAGCGCAACGAATCGTCCCTTTCGTCAATATTTCGGCGACGACCGGCAAAGGGTTAGACAGTCTCCTTGAGCTTATCGGTCAAAGTTTAGTAACCATGACGCAAACCGTGGAGCTTTATCTTCCAAGCAATGATCCTTCATTAGTTTACAAATTGGCCCGTGATGGGAAAATTTTGAAACAAGAAGCTGGGGCCCACGTGATTAAATGTCAGGTTCAAATTTCTGAAGAAGCCCTTCAACGATGGTCACAATATATAGGTTAATTAGTCCGTCCCTTGAGTGCATCGAGCGGAGAGTAGCGTGTGGCTTGGCGAGACGGAATCCAAGCACCTAAGATAACCAATAAAAGACCGAATATGACAATGCCCGTAATAACCCAAGGGTTCAGCACGACTGGTAGGCTCGTATCAAGATAGATGTCAGGTAGCTTGATCAGGTTGGGGTATTTCAACGCTCCCACAATAAGAAGACCTCCAATAACCCCACCAAGAATTCCTCTCCAACCCAGTGCTAGGCCCGCTTTCATAAAAATTGACCGCACTTGCTCGTCTTGGGCACCCATACTTTTTAAGATTCCAATGTCAGCGCGCTTTTCGGCCACAAGGACCATCAAGACTCCGACAATAGAAAATGCACTGACAACAATTGTGAGCGCCAAAAACGTGCTCATCAGACGACGTTCAGTTTTGAGTGAGTACAAGAGAATCGAATTTCGCATTTTCCAATCTTCAGCAGGGCCGACCCCCATTTTTTTAAGTTTTGCCATCACATGATCCGTAAGGGAAGGATCTTCGAGCCGAATCTCTACTCCCGCCTCAACGGATGCCGTATCGGAAAGCTTTTTAAGACCCCGCCCGTGCTCAAAAAACAAAGTGTGTGCGTCGACATCTGGAATATCGGTGGTCACACGAGAATGAATACGAACTTTTTCGTAAATAGGCAGTTCGCCCTCTGGCAACAACAAAGATTCGGGGGCGATCACCTGAGCTTCATCTCCGTCAAATAAGGCTAATGAGCGCGCAAGGCCGTCTCCAACAA
>JADLCR010000025.1 GCA_020847095.1 Oligoflexia bacterium
CTGCCAACAGGTTCGAATTTTCGCTCTTGAAGCACCCGTAGAAGTTTGACTTGAAGATTCGGAGTCATATCGCCAATTTCATCCAAAAAGATAGTGCCTCCGTGGGCGACTTCGAATCGACCTTGACGATTACCGATAGCTCCGGTGAAAGCACCTCTTACGTGTCCAAAGAGTTCGCTTTCAAGTAAGTCTTCAGGAATAGCGCCGCAATTGACCGGGACCAAAAGTTTATCGCAACGAGAGCTATTGTAGTGAATGGCTCTAGCGACAAGTTCTTTACCGGTTCCTGATTCTCCAGTGATCAAAACGGTTGAGTCGGAGTCAGACACACGCTCAATCATGTTAAAGACATGCAGGATCTCAGGTGACTGGCCAATGATATTGTCAAAGCGGTATTTATCATGGAGCTGCATTTTGAGGGCTTTGTTTTCTTCGGACAAACGTTTGTTCTCGAGTGCTTTGTCAATGAGTCCCAGAACTTCGTCGATATTAAAGGGCTTAGTGGCGTAGTGAAAAGCGCCTCGCTTCGTGGCTTCTATTGCTCCCGAGATTGTGCCAAATCCAGTCAAGACGATCGTTTGGAGGGATTTGTGACTTTTCTGAATCTTGGCCATAAGATCAAGACCATCCGAATCGGGGAGGCGAATATCCAAAACCAATAAATCCACCGATCGCTCGCCCTGGCTCAGTTGCTCGGCCTCTTGGGCCGTTGCCGCTGTTAGGACTTGGTAGCCTCGTTTTTCAAGTGCCCTAAAAAGAGCGGTTCTTATACTGGATTCGTCGTCAACAATCAGAATGCGGGCTTGAGGCATCTCCTATCCCTTCCATGGTTTAGTGAGTGTCTGCTGGTTGGATATTCACAGTTTAACAAACTTTGACAGGGAGTCAAAAAAACAGTCAAAACTTTGTTAATGTTTTGGACCTTTGGCGATTGGAAGTGTGACGGTGACGGTTGTCATTTTCCCCTCGAGAGAAGAAATTTCCATCTGGCCCCCATGATCCTTGACAATTTGATAGCTCACACTGAGTCCCAAGCCCGGGTTCTTGGTCTTGTCTTTTGTTGTAAAGAAAGGGGTAAAGACACGGTGAATATCCGCAATTGAGATACCTGTCCCATTGTCCTGAATTGTAATCTGGGCGTGCGTTTCCGGTCCATGGGGTATGAGTTTGGCGGCAATGCTGATAAGTCCAGGTTGAGCGGAGCGCGTTGCAATGAGTTGATCGGAAATGGATTCACAGCTGTTTTGAAGCACATTGACCAACACTTGCACGATTTGACTGCGACTCACATGCACTTTTAGATCTTCGGGGGTGCAAGTGACTTTAGTTTCAATACCTAGAGAACGCGATTGGAGCTCCATAATTTTCAACGCGAAATCGATCAGGCCCTTGACCGATTCGGGTTTTCGGTCAAGGGATTCTTGTCTCGAAAATGCCAATAGATTTTCAACGATGTCTTTGCATTTTAGGGCGGCTTTCTCCATTTCCTTTACGTCTTGCCAGCGAGAGTCCTGCTGATTGAGTTCTGAAGACAGCATTTGAAGAAAGGCGATCATCCCCCCGAGAGGGTTGTTAATTTCATGGGCAATCGAGCTGCCGATGGTTCCGATTTCTGCCATCTTCGAAGATTCAAGAATCTGACTCTTCATGCGATCTTCTTCTGAGACGTCGCGATAAAATACGGCAAAGGCGGGTTTAGCGGCCTTTAAACTAACCTTGTGAGAGGAGACAGCAAAGTGCGCGGTCTGTTGATCGCGCATCTGGACTTGTTCCAATTGAAAGTCGGAGCCTAAGCGACACGGCTCGCAAGGGTTAGGGAGGTTAAATAAAACTTGATGGCACTTTTTTCCGACAACGGCCTGAGGCTCTAGTCTCGTTTTGCTCGCGTAGGCTTTGTTCGCACGAACAATCTCATAGTCAGAGTTAATGAGTGCCAGCGGATCAGTAACCGAATCAAAAGTGGAGTCCCACTCTTTTTTCATCGCCTCAACGGCTTCTATGGAGCTGAGGCGATCAATTGACAGCGCCACAGCATCGGCAATCTGAAGAAGAAAATCATCTTCTTCGGGCGTCAGCAATTTGGGGCTGGCAAAATAAATGTGTCCTAAGAGATCTGGCCCTCTGAATAACGGGGCGGCAAACACATTGTGTTCTTTAACAATGGCGTCGTTCGGTCGGGTTTTATTTTCCTGCCCTTTGAGAGAAATCCTTGTCCATTCTAGACCCAATGCCAACTGAAGGGCGTCATTCAGTGCCTGCTCAATCTCATGACGTCTCAGCCCCCTTTGAATGGCGAGCAAAGTGCGGTTAAGTGCCTCGGTTCGCCGGGTCGCCGCCTGTAATGACTCTTTTGACTGATTCAAAAACCCTTCGCGAGCTTTTACTTTTTTTTCCAGAAGAGCGGAAAGCTCGTTGAGTCTGAAGTTCTGTTCTTTGATTAAAGAAATATATGACTCGTTTTGCCGAGCCAGTTCGTATTCTTCGAGAGCCTCTTGAGCAGCTTTGAGCAAGCTGTCGCTATCAAAGTTATCGAGCAGTTTAAAAATGCCGATGTTGTTAATGGTCGACAAAAATCCCGGGTCCAGTGTCAAAGGACCCACTAAAATAATCTGACCTAAGGGATTTAGCTTTCTAAATTCGTCGAGAACTAACTTCCATGTGCCTTGAATGGTCGTTGCTAAGATCAAGACCGGAAGGTGAGAGTGAGAAACAATAGTCCGCGCTTCTTCCGATGACGTAGCAAAGTCTGCCCCAAATTGTACCCTCTGCGGATCGGGATGGCCCACGATCAGAATTGACGAATTCATAGGAGAAGCTTTCTCAGAGAAATCCAATCAGAAACTTCAGCGTCTGGTATTTCAAATTTGTTTTTTGGTGCAAGATTCTTATACTCACCATGCTTGAATAAGATCGTTTGCATCCCTAATTCGTTCGCATCACTAATTTCTCCGTCAATGCGATTGCCGATTCCTGCAAAGGCTTGAGAAGGCAAATTTTCGCTTTCGAGAATGTCTTTAAAGGCAGCGATCTTGCGCTTAGTGAGAGTCACATCGACGTAAGTGATGGAGAGAAATTCGCTTTTTAGTTTTAGCTTTTCGACTTTTCTAAATTGGGTTGCGACGTGCCCTAAAGTGACCAGGTGGAGATGATAAATTGCTTTCAAGCCTTTTAGAGTATCGAGGGCTCCTTCAAACAAATGAATCTGCTCGTTGACGGGGCGATTGTGAAAGGCCTCAAATCCTACCTTCTCAACAACAGTGGCATCAGATCCCTTGAGAACTCCGAAGTTTTTCACCAAATCGGCGTACACGGGTCGGCGTGGATTTTGGTCGAAGAGCTCGGTTCGTTTGGCAAGAGCTTCGTCTAAAGTGGCATTGAGACCGGCTCCAATCATGGCTTCGCAGGCCTCGCGATGGGCGGGTTGTACAAGCAATCCGTCCGTATCGAACAAGGTATCGTCCAGATCAAAAATCAAGACTTTCAACTTTGATTTATCAAAGGCCACGGAAACTAATCTCCAGCAAACTTTGCCCCACCAAATCCCAAGCCTTTTTTCTATTCACCTGCTCTGGCAGTTCAATGCAAACGACGGGCGTTTTTAACTCAAGGTGACAAAATTGTCCGAGACTTCCTGGAGTTGGATACCCGATATCGTCGGTGATGGGGTGCCCCCCAAAATTTTTGGCCAAGTGATTGGCCCACGGCAATGAAATTTGTCCCGTATAACAAATCTGCGGCAAGTAGGTGTGGCAGTGCACCACTAAGAAGGGCTTTCTTTCTTTGAGAAGATTCACAACAGCCTGCGTTTCAGGTTCTGAATTGGGATTATCTCCTGGATTGTAACGGGGGGCTTTTGATTCGGGCGACCAATCAGACGTCGGGAAGTTGCGATTAAGGTCAACGCCTCCACCATTTGTACGCGCGTTATTTTCGAGACCGTCGGGATTGAGCCGAGGAATGCAAATGACCTGCGCTCGAACTTGATCAACCGCTTCCATCATTTTTGATACGAAGTCTAGAACGAGCTGGGCCCCTTCAGGTTCATCGCCGTGGACCCCTCCAATAAGTACCCAACAGGGGAGCGATTGAGATCCGAAAATGTACTGCCTGATATCGTGCCCACCTCGAGAGCGGGTCAATATTGATTCTGTCATCGTTCTTGACCAGTTTGTCGGGACTGCGCTACTTTGTCCAGCATGGCAAAACAAGTTACTGCTATTGTGTTAGCTGCAGGCCTTGGCACTCGAATGAAGTCCCATAAGCCCAAGGTTTTGCACGCAGCGGCGGGCCGAACTTTGATAGATCATGTTATTGGCCAGCTTAGCGGGGCCGGAGTCAACCGCTTCCGAGTGGTTGTGGGGCACGGCGGCGATACTGTTAAACAACACCTTTGGGGAAAGCCCGGGGTCGACTTTTTCTTGCAAGCCGAACAGCGAGGAACCGCGGACGCTGTTCGGGCAGCCCAAGTGGAATCCATTGAAAGCACCACTTTGATTGTTAACGGAGATCATCCATTAATTTTGTCTGACGATTATCTCGCGGCTCTTGAGTCACTAGACGCCACCAAATCCGATCTTGTCTTTGTGTCATCAATCGTCAAGCGCCCGAAAGGATTTGGTCGGGTTGTTCGCGATAAGAAGGGTCAGTTAAAAGAAATCGTCGAAGAAAAAGACGCAAGCCCAGCGCAAAAGAAAATTCGCGAAGTTAATTCAGGTCTTTACGTGGCAAAAAAAGGCGTACTGGCAAAACTTCTTCCCCTTGTTAAGAACAACAATGCCAAAAAAGAATTCTATCTCACGGATATTATTTCAATGGCACTAAAGCTTAAGATGAAGGTTCATGTGCATCCCGGAGCCTCAAGGGTTGGTCGTGGGGTCAACACTCTTGAGGAGTTAGCTTCGGCTTCCAAGCTCTTGTATTTACGAAAAGCAAGAGAGCTCATGGCCGAGGGAGTGGTTATCGTGGACCCGGCTTTTACCTACATCGACGGTGATGTCAAAGTCGGCGAAGGGACGGTCATCGGGCCCGGTACCATGTTGGCATCAGGCACACAGATTGGAAAAAATTGTCGCATTGATGGGTACACATATGTGAGGGCTTCAAAAATCGGAGATCATGTAGAGCTTCGATGGGGCAGTCACGTGGACCTAAGCGAGATCCGTGATCAAGCCATTATTGGGCCGTATGCGCGGCTAAGGCCTGAGTCCATCGTTGAACGGGAAGCGCATGTGGGTAATTTTGTTGAGCTCAAAAAGGCCATTTTAGGCGCTCGTTCAAAAGCAAACCATCTGACTTATTTGGGCGATGCTGAAATTGGGGAAGACACTAATATTGGATGTGGAACGATTACCTGCAACTACGCAGTGGACCGAAAAAAGTATAAAACTAAAATCGGAAAGAACGTGTTTGTGGGATCTGATAGTCAGTTTGTCGCTCCGGTGCAAGTTGGTGATGGTGCCATTATCGCTAGCGGCAGCACCATAACCGAAGATGTGCCGGCGCATGCCTTGGCCGTCGCTCGTAGTCGTCAAGTGATTAAGAACGACTACAACAAGGAGTAGTATTTCGTGTGCGGTATAGTCGGATACTGGGGGCCAGTTGGTCCAAAAAAAGTCATCATTGATGGATTGCGAAGACTTGAGTATCGCGGCTACGACAGCACGGGCGTGGCCATATTTAATCAAAAAACTCTGCAGGTTTTACGTAGCCCGGGAAAACTCGCTGCTCTGGAAGAGCGATTAAAAGGCATTGAGTTTTCTGGACCTTCTGGAATCGGTCACACGCGATGGGCCACCCATGGGGTGCCAAACGAACGCAACGCTCATCCACACAAGGTTGGGCCAATCGCCATCGTTCACAATGGAATTATCGAAAATTACGCCGAGATCCGAGAAATGCTCATTCGCCGTGGGGATAAAATTAACTCTGACACGGATTCCGAACTGATTGCTCATCTCCTCAATGATGAACTCAAGTCATCGAAGGGACTACTCGAAGCCACAGTCAAATTGATACCAAAGCTTAAAGGGGCCTATTCAATTTTAGTCATCAATGAAAATGAGCCCGATACGTTAGTGGCGTTCAAATCCGGAACTCCTATGGTCGTGGGGTTGGGAGAGAAAGAAGTCATCATTGCAAGCGATGTGCAGGCCATCATTGAGCATACAAAGAGGGTCATCTATTTGGATGACGGTGAAATAGTTTGTACCCAGAAAAACTCGGCAAAGTTTTATGATATCCACGGCAAGCCATTAGATAAGAAACCAGTTACTTTAAATTGGTCTACTCAAATGGCCGAAAAGCAAGGCTTTGATCATTTCATGCAAAAAGAGATTTTTGAGCAGCCTCGTGCGCTTAGGCAGACTCTTGAGCCACACGTGACTCTTAATCCTTATTCGGTGAACGTTAAAGACTTGGGGCTATCAGAGAGTGAGATAAAAGACATATCGCGAATCCAACTCATTGCCTGTGGAACAAGCTGGCATGCGGCTCTTGTTTCGAAATATGTTTTTGAGAGACTAACGAAAATTCCTACGGATGTGGATATTGCTAGTGAGTTTCGCTATCGCGATCCGATTTTAGATAAAAAAACTTTGGTTATCGCAGTCAGCCAGAGCGGAGAAACAGCGGATACCTTAGCGGGCCTTAGGCTTTGCAAACAGCAGGGGCTTAAAACTCTTGCGATTTGCAATGTGCCTCATTCGAGCATTGACCGAGAATCTCATGGGCATTTTTATACTCAAGCGGGTCCCGAGATTGGAGTGGCGAGCACAAAGGCGTTCACAGCCCAAATTTTATCACTTCATCTTTTGGCTCTCCACTTTGGCAGAATTAGGGGAAGCCTTAATGCCGATCAAATTTCTTCGTACACCCAAGATTTAATCAAAGTTCCCAGCCAAGTTGAGGTTTGCCTCAATCACGATAAATGGTTCAAAGAAGCCGCAGAAGATTTAGCGAAGTACAAAGGGTTTTTGTATCTAGGACGCGGAATTTGTTTTCCCGTGGCTCTTGAGGGGGCATTGAAGCTTAAAGAGATTACCTACCTTCATGCAGAAGGCTATCCATCAGGAGAGTTGAAGCATGGACCCATTGCACTGGTGGAACCCACAATGGCGATAATTGCCATGTGTCCTCAAGATGATTTGTACGAAAAGAATGTGAGCAACATTGAAGAAGTGCGCGCGCGCGGCGGCCCCATTATTTCGATCGGAACCGAAAATGATCATACCCTTGAAAAATTGAGTCTTCACTTTTTAAGCATCCCAAAAGCTGGTTGGCTTACAAATCCGCTTTTAAGTGCCATTCCGATTCAGCTCCTGAGTTATCATCTGGCTGTAGCCTTAGGTCGAGACGTCGATCAACCCCGAAATCTGGCGAAATCCGTTACCGTCGAATAGGCAAGTTCTAGATTTTGGTCCTGTAAATCCTTTGAACTTATTTTCCGAACTATGACATGAACGCCAGGACGGCTTTCGTTGGTTTCCAGGAAGGCTTTAGGACTCGAGAGAGTCCAAGGAGAAAGTTCGTCATGGTCAAGGGTCTTATCTTATTGGTTTTCTTAATTTTGAGCGACGTCTCGGCTCAGGCTCAAAGCAAACAATTCACTATTTTTGACATACGGCGAAATCTACCGTTGACTGAAAATGAGCAGGTTTATCGAGATTATTATGTTAATCTAGGAACTGATGATGGCGTTAAGGAAGGGGCTGTCTTAGCGGTGTACCGACGGCTTCCAGTCACAGATGTCTATCGCAACAAGACCCATACTGATTTGGTCGTTCCACTTGGCCATATTAAAGTCATTTTAGCCCAGCGATCTATGAGCGTGGCGCGTTTAGCCTCTCTGGTTGATCAAGCTCAGATTCCAGTTGTTCAATATGAAAAAATCATGTTAGGAGACCGGGTCGAACTGTCATCGCAATTGGCTGCGGACTCTAAGCCACTAGCACCGAAGAGTGAAGTGCCTTTGGAAACTAAGGAGTTGACTCCTCAGACTCCACAGGTTTTGCCCGCTCGTAAGGCAGCGGCAGCTCCGGTAGAAGTGAAGCCTAACTAACTTAATAAAAGGATCATGATTTGAGATCCAGACAACTATCGATAGCACCCTCATCAAAAACATTTTGGGAAGTTACGTTCACCGACTTGCCGAGTTCGGTGGAAGCATCATTTACCAAATGGCTCTTTGCCCATGGTTGCCTGGGGACTGAAGAACGATTGAATTTTTCTCAAAAGTCCCTCCGCTATGAGCCGCGAATCAAAAAGTCGAAGCTCATTACGATAAAGGCATATTTTGATCCTCGAGCGCGGGAGTCTTTGGAGTGGAAGATTTGGAAGTGGATCGCGCAAAAAGCCCCGACGGCAAGATCATTTTGGAATTTACAAGAAACTAGGGACTGGCTTGAAGAATGGAAGAAGCACTTCAAACCCTTTAAGCTTGGCGGACTTCAGTTCGTACCCGCGTGGCAAGCTTCAGTTTATAGCAAGTCTAAGACAGTTATCGTCGAGCCTGGAATGGCTTTTGGTACCGGAACCCATGCGACGACTCGTTTTGCCATCGAACTTTTAAAGAAGTTATCCACATCGAAGAGTTTCAAAAAATCTTCGGTGCTCGATGTTGGTTGCGGAAGCGGCATCCTATCAGTTTGCGCTGTCAAAATGGGCGCCCTCCAGGCCGTGGGCATTGATAATGATTCTGAGGCGTGGCGTGAAGCTGCTAAAATGTTTAAATTGAACAAAACACGTCAATGCAAAGTGAGCAAACGCCAACTCAAAGAAATCAAAAAAACCTATAGCGTGGTCGTGGCCAATATTATTGACGGCGTTTTGATGGACTTGAAGCAAGACCTGTGGCGTACGACATCAAAAGGTGGGCATCTTGTTTTGTCGGGCATCTTAAAAGACGGGGCCTCGGCCTTTATCAAAGCATTTATGAAAGGCAAAAAGGGCCGGGTTGTGCAATCCGTTCATGACGCCGAATGGGCGGCCTTTATCATTCAAAAGTACTAACCACATGAGACGCTTTTTTGTCGATCCGGATATGTTAATCGACGGCCAAGAAATTCATCTAGAAGGAGATGAGTTTCAGCACCTTAGAGTCGTCAGTCGGCTCGATGTCGGTGAGCGCGTGGAGCTGCTTGATGGTGCAGGTCACTTGGGCGTTGCTCGAATTTTGGAAATTGGAAAAAAATCCGCGCGATTGAAAATAGAATCTAAATCGACTCTTAGCCCTCAAGCAGAGCCGCATCTCCATTACTTTGTATGTGTACCTAAATTTCAAACAATGGATTTAATACTGCAAAAATGTGCCGAATTGGGAGTTCAAAGCCTTACCCCAGTTGTGAGTGAGCGGAGTTTTATGAAATCCGTCAGTGGCGATCTAAAAAAGAAGATGCCGCGCTGGCAGAAAATTTCTAAGGAAAGTTGTAAACAAAGTGGCCGGGGTTACCCCATGGAACTGAATGATCCGATCACCCTAAGCCGCACATTGGAACAGCTCAATCCTGAGTCCACCGTATTTCCATATGAGGGCGAAGCCGTGGTTCCTATTTCAAATTTTCTGGCTCAGGTGAAATCCCCAAAGAGCATTCAGGTCTTAATCGGAGCCGAAGGGGGATTTAGCCCGACGGAAGTCCAGGTCGCAAAGGCCCGCGGGTTTGTCGCCGTCAGTTTAGGACCGCTCGTTTTGCGAGTTGAAACGGCTTGCATCGCTACGGCGGCCGTCATACAATACCATTTTGGCCTGATGCGTTAAGGATTGTTCAGGCTAATCACGAGGAAGGAGTCGATTGCAATGTTTGAAAATGAAGATTTTGAATTCAAACCTATCACTGATGGTCTAGGTTTTCATAAAAAGTCGCTTGAATTAAGAGACGACCAAATAGGTGAAGCATCTTTGCCATTGAAGACTGGAATTTTACCGCAGAAAAATCCAAACATTGCTCCTCGTCCAGAAATCACCAAGACCAAAGCGGCACCGGCGACCGGAAAATGGAAGCCCAGTTTAGGTCACTTGCAAATGACCGAAACACCAACGCCAGTTAAATCAACGGCGCCTGTGCAAGGCGAACTTAAACCACTCACCACAAATTGGGCAGCGTCGTTATTTGATGCGGCCATGGTCGTTGGATTGACTTTGATTTTTTCGACGGTTGTATTTGCTATGACTGCTATTGAATTTGAGGAACTGATTCAGCTGTTAAGCGAAGAGTCGGGGGCCAGAATTGCAACGGCCGTCTTGCTTATTTCTGTACTTGAAATTTATGCTGTGGCCTGTCGCAGCTTTTTTGGAAAATCTCTTGGTGAATTTGAATGTGATTCTCGCCTCGGCGCTCCCCATCAAGCACAGAGTATGATGTATCCGCTTATGGTGGCATGGCGAACCCTGATCGTTGCATTAACTGGATTTGTGACTCTGCCCATTCTCAGTTCACTCACGGGCACCGACATTCCTGGCAAGATTTCTGGAGTTTCTCTCTATCGTGAGACGACATGAATTTGATTCGCCGAACCGACGTGGCGCATTTTTGTGAACAAGTTCGCAAAAGTGGTAAGCGCATCGTATTTACGAACGGTTGCTTTGATTTACTGCATGTCGGACATGTTACCTACCTCGAACAAGCGCGATCCCTTGGAGATTTTTTGTTTGTCGGGCTTAACTCCGACTCAAGTGTTAAGAAGTTAAAAGGAAACGACCGCCCCCTTCAGAATGAAAATGACCGCGCTCAAATTCTTTTGGCCTTAAAATCTGTCGATGCGGTTTCGGTCTTCGATGAAGACACCCCATTAGAGCTCATTAAGCTTGTTAAGCCTCAGGTGTTGGTTAAGGGAGGCGATTGGGCTCCGGAAAAAATAGTGGGTAAAGACTTTGTAGAAAGTTCGGGAGGCGTAGTCCGCAACCTCGGTTTTGTAGAGGGACGTTCAACGTCTGAATTGGTTAAAAAAATTAAAAGTCTTTAGAATCGAACGCCCGCTCTGAGAGACGCAACCGTCGCGTTGTATTGATCAATTTGAATAGCAGCAAAAAAATCAGAAACTTCTACGCTCAAACCAAGCAATGAATGAAAAGTTTTTCCAACTTGATTGGTTTTAGCGCCGTTCGATGTGATGGTCGCGTCAAATTGACCTTGCCCATATAAGGTTCCGGCGCCCACATAAAATGATAAAGGAGCAATGTTAACTCCGGTTACAAGGTCGACTCCGAAGGTTTGAAAAATCATAAGGTCATTGAAATTAGAGTTGGTTGCGCTAAACAACAAACTAAAACAAGCAGGCAAAAAGGTGGCTTGGAAAAAGCCCCAGCGCAGGGCACCTGAGTATAAACTGACCCCAGTGTTTTCGTTGGTGGGTGCGAACGAAAAAAAGAGGTCAATTGAGTCAAACACTCCCTTTGCAAAGGTGAGCTGGGGATAGACGAGATTTTTATTTACAGTAGAACGGCTTCCAAAATAACCGATATCGCCAGTTGAGAGACTCGAAACACCAATTCCTGCTTCAAATCCGCTGTAACCCCCTAACGGATAGGGGTTGTTAATGGCTCTAAAGCTGCTGCCGAACCCCAGAATTTGCAAAATGAGCTCTTGCTCGCCATCAGTAAGATTGTTTGGAATAGAAAGAGTTGCGTATGCATGAGGTGAAGAGATCATAAAAAATAAAAGTAATCCCAGAATTGAACGCATACGATGTCGTCTAGTTTCCCTGGAATATTAGATAATTAAAAGCAAAAACCGCTATTTTGGACATTGACGCCCGACCCTGAATCCGATTTGATTTTCGAGAATGGATTCGGCTGCCGAGTGGATCAAAATCTGGAATCAACGCCATGGGACGACCTTGCCGCTAAGTGTAGGGCTATTGGAGCGTACGTTTTTTTCTGTGGGTCCAGAAAGGTATCGTGTCGCTCAAACCCCTCAGTATTTGATTTTAACAACAGTTGAGCCTGGAAAACTGCGTGTGCACCTCATTGTTGAAAAAAGCATTAAGAGCGGGGGCTCTAACACGATTGAAATAATTAAATATTTAGATGAACAGGCCCGCGAGCTAGGTGCTCCGCGAATTCTATTTGGAGGTGGTGAGCCTCATCTTTTTCCAGGGGTGCCCCTTTGCGATTCGGAAAAGAAATGGCTGGAGTATTTTCAACCGTCGGGCCCAGTTGTCTGGGATTTTTTGGCCGATCTCGAATCATTGAAGCTAGAAACCGGAGATACAAGCGATTGGAAACTATCGTCGCCGAAAACCAAAAACGCTGAAACGCAACTGCTGGAATTTGTGGCACAAGAGTTTGGTGGGCGGTGGGAGCGGGAGATTGCTCACGACTTTTCTCATGGTCAAGGTGAACATTACTTTTCTTTTGAAAACGACGGCAAAATCATTGGCTACGTCCGACTATACGGGTGGAGAGATGATTATTGGGCCCCTGGAGTTTATTTTTCAGGGCCGGGCCGAGGCGTTGGGGGGCTTGGCCCCATAGGCGTTGCTTCTTCTCAGCGGGGATTGGGTTTTGGTACAACTTTGCTTCGTGAATCTTTAATTTTCTTGAAACAAAAAGGGCTCAAGACCGTTCGAATCGATTGGACGACTGAGAAAAAGTTCTACGAGCAAATGGGCTTGCGTGGCATTCAATCCTATCAACCGGCGGTGAGAAACGTATCGTGATTAAACTTGGTATTTTCTTAAGCATCTTGTTTCTTAGCGCCCCTTCGGCAATCGCCTCCGGCAGCCTTGGAAAATTCTACGCCACGTTTTATTACATTTTGGATGAGACCCAATACGCCCCAGGTCAAGATCAAGAGATCAAAGATGTATCGGGACAAGTACTTGCGCTGGTTTCAAATAAATTTAAACGAGACCTCGATATTGAAGGCACTGGAATCTTACGAGACGGCAGAACCATAACCTTTGATCGCATTATGGGCCAAGAAGTGCGTTACAAGATCTCTCCCCATCACTTCGGTTCAGGAGTGGGAAATTGCCCGCTCCAGCCCTACAAGACTATAGCCGTTGATCCCAGAGTCATTCGCCTTGGCAGCAAGGTCTTTATTTCGAAGCTAAAGGGAATGAAGTTACCTGATGGCAGTCTTCATGATGGGGTGTTCATTGCTGAAGATGTGGGAAGTGCCATTCAGGGCCGGCATCTCGATTTTTTTTCAATGATCGCATCAAGTTCGTCTAAGCCATTTCACGAAGCCGGAGTTCATACTAAAACATTTGTCGAAGTGGAGCTTTTGAGTGTTCCAGAGGGTCAAACTGGATGTCATCTTGAGGATCCGGGTGGTTCAACTGCAGCGAGGCGCTCGGAACTGGCTCTTCAAATGAAGGCTCTCTTATTTTTGTACGATAAATATCTAAGCCTAAATCAAGAACAAGTTACTAGCCGCATTCGGTCTCGCCTTAATAGTTGGCGCCTTCGGTGGGAATGGATGGGCTCGCCACTGACTTCGGAGTCTCCGACAACGGAGATGCTTTCGGAATTTGAAAAAGAGTTTGGGATAACTCCACCTGTCGCCAAAATGTCGAAATTCTCTCGCGCCTTTGATCACAGCCAGTTAGGTGAAAAGGAAATATTGCTGACTGTTGGCGGTCTTGCATCACCAGACATTTATCGGTCGATCGCGTCATACTTGAAGACAAGTGGAATATCCGCAGTTTTCTTCGTTCCGGGAAGTGTATTGCGAACTGATCCGAATCTGGGACAAGAGTTGGTTGCAGAAGGTCATCCACTGGGCAATGAATCCGTTTTTCGCCCACAATACACTAAGCTTATCACTGAGGCCATTGCCACGGAACTTGCCGAGGCCGATTCCTTGATTTCTAGATCCCTTGGAGCTCTTTCACAACCGACAAATTTTTATCGCGCGCCGTATTTGATGATCGATAGCAAAGTCTCGAATGCGTTCAATTCCTTTTTGAAGCAAAGTTCCCAAGGCCATCTTTTGAATTGGAATATAGAATTATTCGATTGGCTTGGCGGAAGCTCAAGTGATGCTCTTACTCGAAGTTTCAAGCAACTCAATCAAATGGGAAAAGGAATCGTGGTCGTAGATGTGCAGGGTGCAGATCCCGCACGACTTACTCAAAGTTTCGTGGCGTCGGCTTTGAGCCAAGGGTATCGCTTTATAAATACCAATGAGATTTTTAAGAAGCGGAGCCAGAGGCTGCCGAAGCGCCGCCAATAAGTTGATTGATTGTTTTGAGCGCTTTTGAGGCCAAGTCTTTTAATTCTGGAGAGTCGTCGTTAAGCGTCATTGGTTTCAGAATTTCTACGAATGGTTCAAACGCAATTCGTTGTTCCGCCGTAGTCTCGGGGCTTGTGACATAGCTTTGAGCGGTCAATTCTAGACTTTCGGCAGCTCGGATCTTTCCAATGAGTTCGCCTGAAGTTAACGCCTGATTGAGAATAGGTAGCTGATAAATATTCTGGTAATCAGCAAGTTTTGACTGAGCCTCATTTTGGTTGACGGAGTCGTTGTCCAAGGTCCCTTGCGACAAGACTGAAAACGCCACCAGTGATTTAATAATGTCGGCGCCCTGGATGGCCATTCGCCTGGTCATGGCCACTGGTCCTCGAATCATAACCAACAGCGCTTGCTCATACTGCCCTTGAGAAATCGTTCCCAATTGAAATGCTTTGATCAAAGCTTGAAGGTCGGTTTTGGTTGGCGCACTTAAGAGCCTTTGAATCAAACGATTCAATTCAAATTTTGGTTGGCTCGATTGCGGTGCCAAAGGCAGTTTTGACTTGGGGGCTAGCGGACCCGCAATTTGAACAGCACCACTGACTGGATAAATATCTTGGGTCGTCATAGGACGACGGTGATCTTCTAAGATGCTCACTTGCAGTGTCGGTTGTGATTTTTTTGCAAGTTCCTCGAGGCGCTTTTTTCTTTTTTTGCGACGTTTAGCCTCAGCTGACTGAGCCTTTTTCTTGGCATTAACTTCATTTATGCGCGCCTTTTGGGCAAGGGCGACTTGATTCAGGGGAACGCCATAAGTGTTCGAAGGGCGTTGAAGCTTTAAGAAGGCCTGCCATTTAGCATAGTTCTCGGCATCCCATTTGTTTTGCTTCGGTAAAAGTTTAGCGTCCGTTTCGACGGTTGCAACGCGATCATTTTCCATTTGCGCCCGAACATTTTCAGTGCGGGGTGCTTCTTGAACGCGTGAGATGAGGCTTCCCGATAGCTTCAGGATGGCGAAAGCCGCGAGCATCAAAACAATTGAAAGAATAGTTAAACGCTTCAAAGGGTCATCTCCTCACTGGTCTCTAGTTCATGAGTTGAACCAACAAGGCAAATGACGAAAGTAATGGAAATGACTCAGAAAACGAGCAGCACCCCTTTGAAGGCCCGGAGCCTTGGGTGTCAAACCGTTGAACAGGTAAGCCTTGAGTGGAGGAATTTCATTTTGATTTCAACCACTTAAGCATAGATAATGAGCCATGGCCAAAACGCAAAAAGGGCGCAAAAAAACCGCTTCTCGTTGGTTCCAGTCGGAGACTCAGCAACTTGCGAAAAACCTTTCGTACATTGAATCCAACGCGGAAAAGGCTATTTCGGAATTAGCTAAAATTCCAAATCCCGGGGTGAGTATGAAGCTTGGAATTACAGGTCCTCCGGGAGCGGGCAAGAGTAGTCTCGTCAATCTTCTTATCCGTCATTTTCGTGGCCAGGGTTTGACCGTAGCGGTGTTGGCTATTGATCCTTCATCGCCATTTACCGGCGGTGCTGTTCTTGGCGATCGCGTGCGCATGACAGATCATGCTTCCGATGGAGGGGTTTTTATCCGAAGTCTTGGAACCCGTGGTGCTCTTGGCGGATTAAGTGCAGCCGCGTGCGTAATGGTTCGGGCCCTTGAGATTTGGGGCTTTGATGTGATTCTCATTGAAACCGTCGGCGTTGGGCAAACAGAACTTGAGATAATGAATTTGGCAGACGCTACGGCAGTGGTTTTAGTCCCCGAAAGCGGCGACGTGATTCAAACTCTAAAGGCGGGAATATTAGAAATAGCCGATTTATTCGTGGTGAATAAATGTGACCGCTCGGGCGCAGAACAGCTCGCGGCCGAACTCAATGCCCTTGTCGAAACTGAGGGGACCCATGCCCGTCCGGTTTTGATGACTTCGGCGACTGAAGATAAGGGAATTGGAGAGCTCGCGGATCTATTGAAAAGAATGGCTGGAGCCATTGACAGCAAAAGGAAAGCTTCCCGCGCGCGAGGACAATTGAGGTCACTTTTAATTTCGCGCTACAATCGAAAAGTTGAAAGCGCCATCAAAGGTCTATCGACACAGGACCCATTTTTGCAATTTTCTCGTCTCTCTAAAAAATTTAAGTGATCTCAAAGACTCAACGTACAGTTCCTAAACTAACTGCGGTTTCGCCCTCTTTTAGTTCAGCGTCAAATTTCCATTCTCGTTTCGGTTCCATTGAGATTTCACTTTGGTCCGGAGCGCTTTTCTTTTCGTTTGATTTGGCTCTTGGATAACACTCGACAGTGGTAGTTTTTCTAAGGCCCGCAAATAGGTCGACTTTAGCAGATGCATTGGCGGCCTGGGGTTTTGTAGGCGGAAAAGGACTACCTGAGTAATTTCCTAGGGCTTGCCGATCAGCTTCCTCTTCAGCTTGAACGCAGTCATATAGAGAGTCGGGAACATAAGTGAAACCATTTTTCTTGGCGACTCGCTCTTGCTCCAATTGCGCGGCCCTTCGTAAAAGGCAGCGCTCTTTTAGTTTATCTAGTTTTTCGATTGCAACGCGTATGACTTGAGCCTCGGCGTCCGCTTGTTCACGAGTTTCTCGCTCATGTTCAGCATATGCCTGAGCTGTCTTATTTAAAGAGTCCTGCCAGCCCTGATCGGAAAGCGTAGAGACCTTACAAAGATCTAGACCCGTCACAACATGAAAAATCACATAATCGGGATATTCATCCGATGATACTTTTTTGTAAGTAACGATGTTTGTATCCAAGATACTCGTATCGTTTTTGAAATATTGAGGATCACCTAATATTTTTTTTAAGTTGTTATAGTCTGCAAGCCGCTCCCCTCCGACAGGTGTATGAGAGCGAGTCTTGGTTTGGGCGCGGCGAACTTGAATTTCTTCTTCAAACTTCTCCAGAAGGCTATCGTCTTCGCCAGTAACTTGAGCCAAACCAAAATCAGGAAAATTTAAAACGGCCATAATGGCAAATCCCAATAGACTAGCGGATTGGAATAAGTATTTTTTCATTTCTGACTCCTTAGAAAGTTCTGCTCGCTACTTATTGCGAAGTCGATGCCCGATGGGAAAGCACACAAGAGAGCTTGCAGGAGTAGATCTTTTCAGCTGTCAAAAAACGGGATTTTTTGAATACAAAGAATACGAGTTTTGTCTCTGGCTCCGGGGAATGCTCTTCCATGAGGCGGCGGCTGGCCGTCCTTGGCCAGAGCCTCCCCTTCGCCAAAGTCTGCAAACCCGCTACTCTGAAACACAGTAAATTCTCGGAGTGAGCAATTGAGCCCTTGGCAGAGCAAGCTTGTCGCTGGAGTGCCGCGGAATTGAGTTGCTGTTTTGGCATCAGGAGGATCGGGCTATTTCGTTGGCGGGCTCTCGTGGGCAGGATGCCCGAGTCACGAGCCGAGCCTGGAGGGCGTCCCGCCAGAGAAAGAGCACGAACTCCTGATGTCAAAATATGAAGCCCGTTTGCTTTGAGGTTTTGATGCGTGATGGTTACCGGGCGGAGTCGGCTGGTTCTGGATCGTCTTCGGAGCTATCCGAAGGTGACTCTTCTGCTACGGCCTGAGTTGGCTTTTTGTTTGAATCTGCCCGAGGAACACAGGTTACCCAGGTGCCAACTTTCATAGCCTGATTTTTGGGTTCTTGGAAATCTGGAGTGGGCGAATGAGGATAGTCGAAGCCAGAATCGTTTCCCGCCGCTTGACGATCTTCTTCTCTTTCGGCCTCTTGACACTCGATTGGATTTCCCATTCCAAAAAACGGAACACCGTTTCGTTCTGCCGTTTCTTTTGCCTCTCTATTCGCTTTTTGTTGCTCGGAGCACTTTGCCTTTAGCTTTTCTAACCGCTCAGTTGCTTTCTTTTTGAGGCGGACTTCTTTTTCAATATCCTTTTGGACTCGATCCTTTTCTTTATGGTGCTCTTCAATCTCTTGTTGTTGCGTTTTTCGATACTCTTCATCAGACGGTGTTACAACGGTGCATAAATCTAGCTCAGTAATGACTTTGAATGTGCTTCGTTGAGCATCCTCGGATTTTCTATAGTCGACAATCACCGTGCTCAAGGGTTTAAAGCGCTCATCGTAATAGGCGGAGTTTGACAGGATTCGACGAAGGTTATTCAAATCCACGGTCCGTTGGCTACCTCCTGTGTCGCTCTTTTTTTGGATTTTTTCCATTTTAACTGAAAATTCCTGGTCAAAATTTTCGAGTAACTCTTCGTTAGATTTCGCTTTATCACCGGCGAATCCAACATCTTCAATAGCGGCAAGACTTGCACACAAGGTGACTACAAGAATCTTTTTAAGTTTAATCTTCGATAAGTTTGCCATGGAACGAATCTCCTCAATCAAGCTATTTTGCAAAATCCGGCGTTGGAATATTCTGTTCCGAGCGCGGTTCTTCTTTATTTCGCGATAAAGTTGAATCTTCGCTGATCAGGGACTCAGACCCATTGCAAATCGGATCGTTTTTCGGTTGTTTTTTTGTTGCTTTCCTACATGTCAATAATGTTTGTGGCTTGGTTGGGGCGACAGTATCTACTGTTTCCACTGTTTCAGAGTGATATTCTTCTTCACTAGAAAACCTGATACTTCCCGTTTCTATGCCCTCAAGGGTTTCACAAACTTTTGGTTTTTGGGTAAGACTGCGATCTATCCGAGGATGCCCTTCAGCCCAGATTCGTTTCAAATTTTCTATTGATATATAAGGGACTCCATATTCTCGAAGTTTGGCTTTTTGCAGGTCTATTTGTGAATTACAAAGTTGTTCAATGCGCTGGGTCTCTTCTTCTGTATATAATCGACGTTCTTCTTTTTTTTGTATCTTTTTATCGTGAATGATCCTTGCTGATGCTGCGGAATCGAGCTCCCATTGAACGGCGTCTCTTTCATAAGCTCGTGTATGTCTTTTCAGCTGGCATGTCTCGCCCTTCTTGGTTTCGAACTCAAAAATAACCTCATATTTAGAAACCCAAATTGGGCCTTTAAACCACGTGAGTTCCAGAGGTTTCTCTGGTCGAAGCAGCAAGTTCTTTCTTACAACCTTTTCCTCCAAGCCGAGTTGAATTGAAGGCCAATATTGCTCATCAGAAATTATGTAATGCAGCCCTGCGCAGTCTAATTTCTCTTCTCGGAGAATATGGGCTCTTGCCTCTTGAGTTATTTCTTCTCCCCCAAGGTTTCCGGAGTTTGGTTGCCGTTTACCGTGCAAAACAATTGGCAAAACAAGAATTACAATGGTGAGCCATATCTTTATGCCCATGTTTTATTATCGGAAAAATAGGCTCATTTTTTAGTGACACATCTCACCCCGGATCTTTCGATTTGCGTTCTTTCTGGAAAAGATTAATTTAATGTAATTAAATAGTTAACGCTCAGCATTAACTTTTTAGGACTTTTGTCGTATACTGAAGGTAATAAGTTGTGGGGTATAGGAATGCGCTTGGAAGAAGTTGGCCGTGTGAGTCTGCCATCGCAAGAACCTTCGAAAAAGGTGCTTAGTCAATCTGAGCAGGGAAACGTTATTCCCATCACACCTCTTGAAAATGATCAAAAGGGTTCAAGTGACTCTCAGAAACAGCCGCGATTTTCGCAAGTTTTCGATCTTATCGAAAAGGCGAAAAAACGAGGGCTGAAGAATAATCAGATTCACACCCAGCGTATGCAGGCAAAGGCTTTAAGAGCCTACGCCAAAGCTGGTCCTTCGGATAAAACGGAAGCGCCTGGCCAAGAAGTCAATATCAAGGTCTAGTTTGAGATCCAAACCTGGACTTCATTCCAACTCCACTTGACTCCGATAACTAGGGAGAGAAACTAGTATTAGGGGGTGGAGCCTTCAAGAATCAACTGACCCATGCCTTGGTGCTAAATGCATCATATGAACCGCTGAAGGTCGTGAACTGGGAAAAGGCCATGACCCTGTTGTTTCAGGGAAAGGTCGAAGTTCTCGAGGAACATGAAACTGTAGTCAGAACAGTTCGTTTCAGTTATCGCCTGCCAAGTATTCTGAGATTAAATCACTTTGTAAAATCACGCGCTCAAAACTGCATTCGCTTTTCTCGAGAAAATATCTACATTCGAGATGAATTCACCTGCCAATATTGTGGCGAACGTTATCATCCAAAAAGGCTCACTCTTGATCACGTGGTGCCTGCGGTGCAAGGTGGGGCGAAATCTTGGACCAATATTGTAACGGCTTGCATGACGTGCAACCAACGCAAGGGCGGGCGCACGCCGGCCCAGGCCTCTATGAAACTATTGAGTAAACCTCGAGAGCCAGCGTGGCTTCCGAAAGTTCAAATCAATTTCTCCATCGCCAATACGCCCGAAACCTGGCGCGCGTATCTTTCTCTCGTCGCCAATTTCTAGCTCCGAATTCAGAGCCTCAACGCAGTCGGGCTTCATATTTTGACATCAGGAGTTCGTGCTATTTCTCTGGCGGGACGCCCTCCAGGCTCGGCTCGTGACTCGGGCATCCTGCCCACGAGAGCCCGCCAACGAAACAGCCCGGTCCTCCTGATGCCCAAACAGCAATCAATTCTGATTAGTAAAGCTGGAGTTGTGATTCTCGAAGAGCAAGCTCCGATGCCAGGATGGCCTTCGAATCGGCCGAGCCATGGAGGGCGTCTTGCTCGGAGAGAATTGCAACCCCGCTTTACTAAGTTGAAATAACTCTCAAAGTAGCGGGCTTGCAGGGAGAGTGGCGGTCCATATAACTATCTGTAAACAGGGCGTTAAATGAAATAATAACGCACTGCACTTAAGTCCTAACGCAATGCGCCGATGAGTAACTTTGGGTAAGGCCGGGACAGGCAAATTGCCCAGGGGGACTTATTATGGGACTGCGGATTAATACCAATGTGGCGGCGATCCAAGCCCATCGAAACTTAAGCAAATCACAAGCAAGAGCGGAGCATGCCTTGGCGGCGATTGCCGGTGGCTCGCGGTTTGTGCGTGCGGGAGACGATGCGGCCGGACTCGCCATTAGCGAAAACCTTAGAGGCCAAATCGCCTCAATTAGGCAAGCGAAGAGCAATTCAAATAATGCCATTTCGCTCATTCAAGTTGCCGAGGGAGGCTTAAACGAACAGAACAATATTCTGATTCGTTTGCGCGAACTCTCGATTCAAGCGGCTTCTGATAACGTGAGCGACACTGAGCGAGAATTCCTAGATCAAGAGTACCAGCTTCTGACCGCAGAATTTAATCGCATTGCCAAAACAACTGTATTTGGAAATAAAAAACTCCTCGACGGCAACGGAGGCGAATTCACGTTTCACGTGGGCGCCTTCGCTGGGCCGGATAACAGGATTAACTATACGTTGAACGCGGATTCAACGACCGATACTTTGGGCATTGATGGCTTATCAATTAAGGACCGCGATGACGCTCAAGACAATCTTGAAGCACTCGATAAGGCCCTTGTTGGAATTTCAGCCATCCGTGCGAATTTTGGCGCAATCCAGTCTCGACTGCAAGCAACGACGAGCAACTTAGAAACACAGTATGAGAATTTGGCTGCGTCTAAGTCGCGTCTCTCAGACACGGACCTCGCTTATGAAACAGGCGAACTCGTGCAAGCTCAGATTCTTAACGAAGCGGGCATTGGTGTATTGGCTCAGGCCAATCAAATGCCGACGCGAGCAGCCAAACTGCTTAACGTGCTCTGAGCATTAACTTTTAGGAACTCCGCAGGGTAGAGTCCTGCTGCCGCAAGCTCTACCTAATAAGCCCAGGGCCGGGGGGGACGCCAGTTCTCCTCGGCTTTTTTATTCTTCGTTGATTCCTACATGCATTCAAAGTAGATCACCACTATGTCAGGTCAATTCAAGTTCAGTCGGAGAACACTTTTAGGTGCAGGTGCGTTCGGTGCCCTGGCGGCAACTTCCCCTTGGTGGTGGCCTCGGCGCGTGGCCTTGGCGAAGCCTAATCCAAATCCTATTTCTAATGTCGCAGATCCATCGTCACGGGCTTTTTTGGGTGATGATCCAGAAAAAATTCACCCTCACTTATGGAAGACCGTAATCCCGTTAGAGCCAGCATCAATTGAAAATGTTGAAGTCGCCATAGTCGGCGGCGGAATGAGCGGGCTCACTTCGGCTTTTCATTTGCGTGATCGTCAAGTCATGCTTCTCGAGCAGGCCGATCAATTTGGCGGAAACTCTCGGGGAGAAGAGTGGCAAGGTTGCCGTTATTCTATCGGAGCGGCTTATTTAGCCGATCCATCGGCGGAAGCTCCCTCAACCAAGTTACTTCAAGAGCTGGGAATTTTAGATGAGGCCAGAGAAGACGACTATACCGATGCGACCGTCTTGCTGTCTAAGCGAGGGCAATTAGCGGCGCCATTTTGGTCTGGAGTCACTGATCCGGAAAAGCAAAAAATGATTGTGGGATTTTGGAAAACCATCACCGAGTATGGCCAAAAAAATTATCCCTATATTCCGGCTCGCCCCGATCAAGGGGGGCTCAGTGAGTCTGAAACCATGAAAATGGATTCAATGACCTTGATGGATTGGCTTGTCAAAACGTGTGGCCCACTTCACCCTCACGTTGAAGAGTTTGTGACGCACTACTGTTGGTCGTCGTTCGGTGGAGGGCCCGAGGAACTTTCGGCGGTTCAAGGACTTAATTTTCTGTGCGGTGATTTATTGAAAACATATGCATTGCCCGGAGGTAATGCCAGAGTCGCTGAAAAAATTTATGAAAAATTAAGAACCAAAGAGAAAAATGTAACGCTCAAAAGTCAGGCTCTCGTTTATTCCATAGAAGTGGTGGGCCAAGAAGTTTTACTTAAGTACCTCGAACAGGGAACGCCGAAGGCGGTTAAGGCACGATACTGCGTATTTGCGGGACAGAAGTTTGTCGCCAAGCGCGTGATCTCGGGAATTCCCCAAAAGCAATTAGAAGCGATGAATCGTATTCGCTATCGAGCCTACCTTGTTTGCAATGTCTTGCTTGATAAAAAGATTAGCTCCAAATCCTATGAACTATTTCGCCTTGAAGAGTCCGTACCAAGAGACCGGGCCAACGATTCACAGAACAGAATCTGCACCGACGTGGTGTTTGCCGACTGGGCTAATCATGATCGAGCAGAGAGATCCGTACTGACCCTTTATAAATCATTTCCATTTGATGGCGGAAGAGCGCTCTTACTCGGCTCGGGTGCTTACGAGCACGTACGAAGTATTTTTGAGTCCAAGCTTGAATCGATTTTACTTCCTCTGGGTCTTTCAAAAAACGATGTGCGCGAATTGCGAATTTCACGCTTCGGTCATGCTCTTCCACTGGCAGCGCCCGGCTTATTAAGTGACGGAACTCTGACTCAAGCATCAAAGCCGATCTCGGATCGCATTTTCTTTGCTAATCAAGACTGTCTGGCTAATCCATGCTTTGAAGTGGCCGCCAATTCGGCACACGATGCGACGAGTCTAATTCTTGGATACCTCAATCAGTAAATAATTTTTTTTGGTCAAAAGTCTAGTTTGATTCAATACTAGACGCTCTGCGTTCAGGACTCAGGTCCTAACGCACCCTTAAGTTTCCTAGACCTTCGCCGAGACGTGAGTTGAGTCAGTTGAGATAAGTTTCCTGGAACAGTTTGCCTGTCCCGGCCTGAACCAAGAGACCTCTCAAAGTGGCTGGGGTTTCAATCGCGAGAGCAGCTCGATGCGGTTGAGAACCTCGACGAAAGTCGAGCTGCGTGGACCCTGTTTGAGAATTGGTCTCAAGTGGGGATTTTTGGAGGTCTTTATGGGCTTAAGAATTAATACGAACGTGGCGTCGCTAAATGCTCAGCGCCAGCTCGGTACCCAAAAAGCTCGTGGCGAACACGCCTTGGCCGCTCTTTCATCTGGTAGCCGTATTGTTCGTGCTGCTGATGATGCTGCGGGACTTGCCATCTCTGAGAACATCAGAGGTCAGTTGGGCGGAATGAAACAAGCGCGTAACAACGCGTACAATGCTGTGTCACTGATTCAAATCAGTGAAGGTGGTCTAAACGAGGTGACTAATATTCTCGTTCGACTCAGAGAACTCGGCGTTCAAGCCGCGTCCGATAACATTAGTGATACGGAACGCGCATTCTTGAACACAGAGGCTCAGCAGCTCATACTAGAAGGTGACCGCATTGCGAAAACGACTCGCATGGGCACCAAACTACTGCTTGATGGTAGCGGGGAAGAACTAGAGTATCATGTTGGTGCCTTTGCAGGACCAGACAACGTGATTAAGTACAACTTGAATGCCGACGCACGGGCGTCCACCCTTGGCTACGACGGTATTTCCATGTCTGATAAAGATGGAGCTCGAGATTCATTGCAATCCGTTGACGATGCTCTCATTCAGGTCAGTAAGCTTCGTGCCGACTTCGGTGCGGTACAAAGCCGACTGCAAGCCACAGTGAGTAACCTCGATATCCAGAATGAAAACCTGCAAGCCGCAAACTCACGACTTCGTGACGCTGATGTGGCCTTTGAAACTGCCGAGATCGCGCAGTCTCAGGTTTTACAAGCTGGTGCCGTGAGTGTGCTCTCTCAAGCGAATCAAATTAACGCTCAAGCATTGAAACTAATCGGATAAGTAGATTTGACCGTAGGTTGATCACGGTGGCCTAAAGCCAAAACTTTAGGCCACCCTATGAACCTGTGTGAAAAGGTTTTACGAAACAAGAAAAGAGTAGACGCCCAAAGTGTTATACTCTTGAGCCCGAACCCCGGAGTACCCCACAACCTCCGGGGTTTTTTTCTCTCCCACAAACCTGCTCCACTTTTGTCATCAGGAGTTCGTGCTCTTTCTCTGGCGGGACGCCTTGCTTTGAGCCCAATTGGCAGCCAACCTTCTGCATTCAGAGCCTCAAAGCAGTCGGGCTTGCAAACTCTGGCTCCGGGGAAAGCTCATCCTTGAGGCGGCGGCTGGCCTTCCTTGGCCAGAGCCTCCCCTTCGCCAAAGTCTGCAAGCCCGCTACTTTGAGAATTATTTCGTTTTAGTAAAGCTGGAGTTGCGGTTCTCGAAGAGCAAGCTCCGATGCCAGGAGGGCCTTCGAATCGGCCGAGCCATGGAGGGCGTCTTGCTCGCAGTAGAATTGCAATCCAGCTTTACTAACCGGAGCTAGAGTTTGCGAGTCCGGCAGCTTTGAGACTCTGAATGAAGAGTTATCGGGAGTTGACTTTGCGGCAGTTGAAAGTGTCTTCGCCGAAGTCCAAGACAAAAATGGTTTCTGAGTTTTGATTTTGAATTAATCCCGAAGGGAACATTCCGCCCGCGCTCTTATCAAAAACGAATTTGTAATGGCCAACATTTGCTAATCGAATATTCCAAAGTGCAAATGCTTTTTGGGGGTCTTGCCGAAAGTTTTCTGGGTAGGTCATATTCAAGAGTGCCGCAAAAATCTGCTCGTCACCCCGGCCCGATGGCCCCTTCTGAAACTTCGGACATTCGCCACGGTAGAGATCTTGTATGACCATTTCTAATGCGGCTTCAGCCAGTGGCGGAACATCCATAGCCTGCGCACTCAAGGCGAATAAGCAAGCGATTCCAGTGCTCAGTGTTTTAATTATTCGCATTTGACGAACTCCTTAGTTCTTTATTTACATTTGAATCAAATATCCGGGGCATCGACCAGATTTCTCTGAGTCCTTACCTGCTCCAGACTTTGGATCATTGGGGGTTTTTGTTTTCAATTTTTCGATCGACGCTTTCAGTGTGTCAGTTATTTTCTTCAAGATTTGTGGGGCAAAGTAAGTCACGGTGTAAAGAGCGGCGCTGGCCAAAGCAACTTCAGGAAGCTTGGTCCACCAATTGATATCCGATCTAAAAGATTGAACACTCATGGTTGTCGCCCAGTAGGTTGTCACAATGGCGCCAAACAGGGTGGTGGCCCATTCCACGCGCGGATGAGGTTGAGTGATAACGGGGGGGCGGCCTTCAGTGATGTTCAGTGCCACCTGGCCCTGCCAACGCAAATCACGAAGAGCGGCTTGCGCTTCGGGAGACTCAGGATTTTCTAAAACGGCCCTGGCAAAAGGCACTCCGTCCTCAAACAATTTTGTCCAACCGGAACCCGACTCTTTATAAAGTTGCGTTAACTCCATGTACGCACTGGCAAGTTGCGGGTCATCTTGAAGTCGGAGACCTTGACCCATGCGGGACTTCAAGTTGCTCAATCGTGCCGATAGACCTTCAAGTCGCTCGCCATAAATCTGATTGCCCCGATTGATAGGAGTCCAAAGCCAGCCATACTGCCAAGTTCCCCACATAAACGTATAGAGCCAGGCTGGAACTGCAGCGGCAAAGTGTTGTCCGCCGAAAGCGACACGAGCGAGCATGGCCCAGAAAAATCCGGCTTGAATTGTCTTAAGCGATTTTACTAAACCACGAAGCCAAATACCTCCGTAGTTCGCTTCGTAAATGTTGGCAGCGCCTTTAGTCCAACTCCACAGTCCTTTGAACAATCCATCACTTCTGAGATGCCCTCGCAATGTGATTGACTCAATGGGTTCGTATTGATCTTCAGTTATGGCTGCCTCTTTCTGATAGACGAGAGCCATGCTTGACGGAACGTTAATTCCGTAAATTCGAACTTGGTCGATCATGTCGGCGCGATGGCCGGGCGTGGTCCAAAGGGCATGATCTTTAGATGCGGCCAGATGATCAGGATGCTCGAGCTTGGCTCGATCACCAATCAATCCCATCTGAACGATAGCTAATAGGTAGTCAACAAAAAATTGTTTCCAAAACTGGCTGGTCACAAAATCATTCGGTTCAACGTTTCGCAGAAACTTTGTTTCGGCCACACCCCAAGTTGCGGTGTGCTTAAATAGGTGCTTCGATGATGCTCGCCACGTTAATCGCAAATCGGCGAGAAGTTTTCTCAAACCTTTTCTGCTTTGAACACGGTCAATGGTGCTTCGAGCAAGATTGATGGCTTCTTGTAGCTCTTGGGGATTGAGTTGACGAACATCTTTTCCATTAAAGTTTGTTGTGCTCAACGTGTATTGCAATTCTTCAGCGCTTCGCGACCACTTCTTAAAAAATTCACCGTCGATTCCATTTTTCTCAAGAGTGGCAAGATCGACACCACCTTCAGAAGCGAGAACGGTGAGAGTGGCAGGATCAATTCCAGCATCATGCCCAAGTACGATGGCACTCAATGCCCAGGCTAAAGCCAAACGTCGATTCACTTCGTTAGCTTTTGCATCCAGTTGCGCTGACTTTATCTGCGGGTCTGCCGAAGAGAAGGGGTTACTCAACGCAGGAAATCCCCATTTCCCTTCATGTTTTTGAGGTACCAACGGATTAAATCCCAACTCCATAGCCTTGATGAGATTGGGTTGTCGGGTCAGTTTAGCGAGATAGTGAAACCAAGGAAGTGTCAAAA
>JADLCR010000026.1 GCA_020847095.1 Oligoflexia bacterium
GTGTTGGAACATCACCGCGAGTTTTTGGAGAATCGATTTTGGCAAGTCTCACAAAGAGTGACAAATCAGCGTCTCGAGTTTGGTGGACCATAAATTTTCTGAGCGGCTTCATGGCCTCGTCCCCTGCCTTTTCTTGATAAATTTGGCCTTTCAAATAGGGCTGAAGGGACTTTTCGATAATGTCTTTCAAAAATGGTGACATGACAAAAAACGACAAAAACAAACTCAAGCCAATAAGAAGTTGGTTTGGTGGCATTTGTTGAGTTCCGAGCGCTTGTCTCAAAAATGACATGACCACCACTATGCGAGTGAAACTTGTCATCATGATTAGAATTGCCGGCGCTAAAGTTAGAACTGTGAGTAAAACAATAACCTTGATGACGTTCACAACATCATCTGGTTTTTGAGTAGAACTAAACCCCAAGTTAATGGTTGGAAGTGTGACACCGCCTACTGATTTTGCCTGAGCCAAAGATACCTCTGGCAGGAGAAGGCTTGTGAATAATATAGAGGCCAGAATCCAAAGGCGCATCACAGCTCCTTCATGGATTTTAGCTTTTGACCGACCAGCTCCTTAAGACCCTTCATACTAAACTCTTCCTCAGCGTCTTTTTGAAGGTCTCTGACCTCTGTTTGTTTTTGAATTTCAACGTTGACTTGTTTGCGGAGCGCTCCGGTGAACCCCTGAGCTCCGCCAAGGTCTTCATCAAGGAGCGCCAAAGGCTTAATGAGATTGATATTATTTTCGGTAGAACCTACGAGCATGGTTTCTCCGGCAACTCTTATAACAATAAGCGATCTCTTGGGCCCCAAATGATACTGCCCCAAAACTTCGATCATTTTTCTGGCGCCGAGTGCCTTTTTGGCGTTCGGCAATTTTTGGAAGGCCAAATAGGCTCCACCAATCATTCCAAGAACGACAACGAGACTTCCCAGTACTCGAAGCCATATGGGCGTTGATTTTTTGGCCGGCTCAGCGGCCGTGGCAGTCTTGCGAAAGGCTGGCAAACTATCTGAAGTGTCTTCAGTTCCTTCAACTGCGGCAGAGGGTGCCGCCGGCTGAATCACTGTCGGTTCATCAGCAAATGCCAATTGGCCCAACAAAACGAATATCAAAAAAACCAGTCGCACAGAATGCTCCTTATTTAAGCTGCTGAATGCGTTCCATCGGAGAAATGATATCGGTTAAACGAACACCAAACTTTTCGTTAACCACCACCGCTTCGCCTTTCGCCACCAACTTGTCGTTAACCAACACTTCCATTGGCTCGCCGGCTAGTTTGTTGAGTTCGATGACACTGCCTTGTCCTAGAGCCAACAAGTCATTGACGATCATTTTCGCTCGCCCAAGCTCAACGGTGACTTTTAGCGGGATATCAAGAATGAGATCCAAATTGCGTGGCTTTTCGGCCTTTGCTTGGCCTTCAACAGCCTGATCCGCAAGCGCTTGATCCACCTGCTCGGTCACCGCTTCCAGTGCGGGCTCTTGTGTTTCTGCAGTTGCTTTGTCTGACATTTTATCCTCCCTCTTAGGATTCTTTATTTGGTAATACGCGTGTTATCTGCACCGCCACGTTTCCGTGGCTGACTCCGTAAAAGCACTTCATTTTCTTCACACTTTCTACTTCGACACTCAGCTCACCCGTTGCATCTTGATCAAGAGGGATCACATCGCCCACTTGCATATTCAAGAGATCTCCAAGATTCACATTTGTTGTTCCGAGATTGACTCGAACATTGATCTCAGTATCTAAAAGTTGCTTCTCCAAAATGGCGGTCCAAAGTTTTTTGTCTGTTTGGTCCGACTCCACTTGAAATCCGCTTGAGAGCTTTTGTTTGATTGGCTCGATGGTGGCATATGGGATGACGAGCGTGATTGTTCCGTTTGCATTTTCAAGCTCAACGTCGAATGTTGAAGCAATGACGACATCCGTTGGTGGCACTATACCGACAAACTGGGGGTTAACTTCAGTTCGTACAAAACTTGCGTCTATTTTTGCCACCGAAGCCCATGCGCCCTCAAGATCCGCAATGGCCAGTTCCACTACCCGACGAACAATACTCAACTCAATAGCTGTAAATTCTTTTCCTTCAATTTTGGTATAAGGCCTGTCAGCCCCACCAAGAAAACTGTCGACCAAAGCGTAAGCAAGCTTACTTTCTGCAACTAACAAGGCTGAACCACGAAGGGCATTGAACCTCAAAACACTCATGCAGGTCGGAATTGGCAACGTATTGATGAACTCACCAAATTTCAGAAAGTCTGTTGAGGCATGGTTCAGAGTGGCAATTTTTCGCAACGCCGAAGAAAGAGAAACCCTGAAAGCCCGCATGAAGCGCTCATAGATGACATCGAGTTGCGGCATTCGACCGCGAATGATTCGGTCCTGACTTGTTAAATCATAGACGATGACACCTGCATCATTGCCGCTGGCACCGCCGGCAACGCCACCTTCTGTAGCGACTTCTCCTTCGGAGACCGCCGCTAATAAGGCGTCAACTTCATTTTGCGAAAGTACCTGATTCATCCCTGAATCTCTCTTTCCTTAGTTGACAATAAAGTCGGTGAAGTAAACGTTCTTAATTTTTCCCTTAGTCAAAAAGCTATTCACAGTGTCGCGAATTTCAGTTCGCAGCGACTCTTTACCGTCTTTATTAGTCATTTGGTCGTAGGTCTTGCTCGACAGCAGTATAATGATAATGTCGCGAATCTGAGGCTTCCGCTTTTCGATTTCCTCTTCTACTTTTTCGCCATCCACTTCAAGTTCCATGTTTATTTTAACAAGCTTATTGCCGCGAGTTCCGGCAAGGTTGACGAGAAAGGTTTCCATCGGAATAAGGCGTCCAAGAAAATCCTTCTTTTCTTTGTCCTGAGACTTCGAGTCCTCTTCGTGCTTTCGCTCGCCCTCAACAAGTTGCCCTAAATTGGGCTTAGCGTTTTCGGCCTTTTGCGCCTTCCAAAGCACAAAGATAACGCCAATCATAGCCAGCATGTTCACGGCAATGAGCGCCATGAGCATTATCGGCTTTGGGCCTTCCGCCGCAGGCTTTCTCTCGGCTGATGGAGTTTCAATTTCGTCTTCTTTTTTCGCGGCATTATTATCGGCCACAGTACTCCTCCTTGAGTCTGCACACACACACCCTGTCATTACGCTAACAAAGCAAGCCAGGTGCCACAGGTCTTAAGGCTCGAAATCTCGATCTAACTTGTTGATACCCTGATGAGGAGTGTTGGATAAGTCCGACGGTTTTTAGTTTTTAACGTCAGTTTTTTGGCGGAGTTCGTCGTTTCAACATCTGCAGGAGCTCTTCATGAATGACTGGATTTCCGGCTAGAACAGAGTTCATCGAATAATGGAACGGCTCCCCCTTAAAGTTAGTAATTCGGCCTCCGGCTTCTTCAATGATCAAAGATCCTGCGGCCGTGTCCCAGGGCGCTAATTCCCTTTCCCAAAATCCATCAAACCGCCCCCAAGCGACCATGCAAAGGTCTAAGGCTGCACTTCCGAGCCTTCGAATTCCGCGGGCTCGCTCAGCCATCAATTTAAAATCTCCCAGCTCCTGGTCTAGGATTTCATTTTTCTTATAGCTAAATCCCGTAGCTAATAGGGAGTCTTCGACTTTTTCTGTATTGCTGGTTTTGATTTTGCGGCCGTTAAAATAAGCTCCGTTTCCGCGGCTGGCCCAAAACGTAAATTTCAAAAGTGGTGCATGGACAACGCCCACTTCAACCCGCCCGTCATACTCAAAGCCAATGGAAACGCAGTAAAACGGAAAGCCATGAACATAATTAGTTGTGCCATCCAAGGGATCCACGACCCAAAGGGCTCGCGCGTCCGGATGACCCTTGAATCCGCCTTCTTCACCAAGAATTCGATGATCCGGGAATCTTTTGTGGATAACATGACTGATCCGCTTTTCGCTGTCGTGATCAGCTTCAGACACTAGTCCTGCGCCTATCTTGATATTAACGTTTTTCAGCTTTCTAAAATACCTGAGGGTCACTTTACCACCCTCAACGGCTGCAAGTTTGGCGACTCTCAATATTCGATTTCGCAATTTCGGATCCATGATCAATATTAGTATCGGGAATATCGACTTGAGTCCAGTTTGTTACAATAAGACCTGGCGGTCTTTGGCGGCGTTGACAGGTTCGGGCCTAAATCTTAAACTATTTAGGTTAGGCTTCATTAACTCATGTCTCGGAAGGATGAGTCACTATGCTAAATCAAAATGGTGGATCCAGGACGGATACTCTCATTAAGTTAGTTCTCGTATTTTTCTTGTCCCTACTATCGTTTTCAGTAGGAACATTTGTCGGAAAGCAATTCAGTGACAGTCAGCATAAACTAGCTGATCTCGAGGGAGACGCTACGGGAGATGAACGGTCCACCGCTTCTATTCCCGAGGATGTTGCCAAGATCGAGCCTCAAAAAGCCATTTCCGATGAAGAAATTAACAATCTTGCCAATGAATTCGAAGAAAAAAGCGCCGAACAGCTACATGGAAAAGCTGTCGGCGAAAATAAGGAAGTTGAAGCCGAGCATAAGCACGCGGCCCAGCAAGCACCAAAAAAATCGCAGCCTGCTGTAAAAGATGAAATTGCTCAAATTTCAAAGAAAGTTGCGGCCGGTGAAACTGTAGATGCGCCAGTCGAGAAACCAAGCAAGGTCCCGACCCAGCTTCCACGCGAGCTTGCTAGCAGCTCTTTGGGCGCTTATACAATTCAAATTGCCTCTTTTCCGAATGAAGAAGAAGCAAAGAAAAAGGTTCAACAGCTCATCGAGGAAAAGAGTTTGCCCGCCATCGTGGTTCCTACCAACGTCAAAGGAAAGCCCTGGTTTCGCGTAGGAGTGGGAAAATACCCCACCGCTAAACAAGCTCAGGACGACAAAGCTAGCATTCAGAAAAAGGCCGGCGTTGACTCTTCAATTATCCAGAGGATCGGGCAATAAGGGTCTTGCCCTTTCCTCAATAACAAGTTAGTCCTGATAGCCAAATGAACACCAAATTTGTTAATAAACCTTGGGGTCACGAATTGATTTTTGCTCACACGGCAAAATACGTGGGCAAGGTTTTACATATCAAGGCTGGTGAGGCCTTAAGCCTTCAGTTTCACAACCAAAAAGATGAAACCATTCATATTCAAAAGGGTTCCATTAAGTTCATTGTAGGGAAAAACCCCGAAGGACCATTTGAAGAGTTGATCTTGAAACCGGGTGAGAGTTTTCATATTACTCCGAAAACAGTCCATCGCATGATTGCCATTGAAGACACGGATATTCTCGAAGTCAGCACTCCCGAATTGGACGACGTTGTGAGACTGGAAGATAGGTACGGCAGGCAGAAGTGAAACGGTTTGCAATCATCATGGCTGGCGGAAGCGGAACTCGCTTTTGGCCCAAGAGCACCCGAGCCAATCCCAAACAGTTCCTAAGTCTTGCTGGAGCAAATTCACTGATCCAACAAACCTCATTGAGAATAAAGAACCTCGTGCCCCCCAAGAATCAATTCGTCGTCACAACGGAGTCGCTCAGAAAGCTGACACGCAAGCACCTTCCCAAAGCAACTCTGCTATGCGAGCCAGAAGGGCGAAATACCCTAGCCGCCATTGCCTGGAGCGCTTGGACCGTTGAAGAGACCAGCCCAGGCGCCACTATGATCGTGCTTCCTTCGGACGCGTTTATTCAAAACGAAAATGCTTATCGCGAAGTTATCGGTCAATCATGTGAAATTGCCGAATCACTGAATATGATTGTTTGTGTGGGAATCAAACCAAACTACCCAGCGACCGGTTATGGCTATATTCAAGCCGGTGAAAATCTACGCTCTGGTGTTTCAAGAATCATGCGTTTTGTCGAAAAACCCGGACCAGAAAAAGCGGAACAATTTATTAACGAAGGAACCTATTGCTGGAATGCCGGCATTTTTATCGCAAAATCTTCCACGATAATTGATGAAGTGCGCCGCGTTCAGCCCGCTGTGGCCGCCATCATGGACCAAATCATCAAAAAACCCCGAATGCTTAAGTCACTCTATAAAAAGGTTCCCAAACTTCCTTTTGATATTGCCATCATGGAGCGCACTCA
>JADLCR010000027.1 GCA_020847095.1 Oligoflexia bacterium
ACAAAGTATGATTTCTTGGGGATCTGTCTCTTTAACCTTCACCGGTACACCGCAAACCCCAGGGCCGTTAGGCTTTAACCTGATCTTTTTTGGGGGCTTCTTTGTTTAAGTGGGTGAATCAATAGCCGGCAACCAGATTCCTGCTGCCGGAACCGCTGCCCGATGCCAGAAGACCGACGGAGATTGACCTCGCGAGGAGGGTAACATAAGGTGGTTGGTGCGATGAAGAAGTTGCCACTTAGCTTTTATTTGCAACCGACTAAAACTGTTGCCAAAAAACTTATCGGAAAAACATTGGTGAGAATTGACAACGGCATTCGACTGGCCGGAGTGATTTCGGAGACCGAAGCGTACTTGGGTGTGGGCGATCCGGCCTGCCACACTTTCAATGGACGCCGAACAGCCCACACTGAAGTGATGTGGGGGCCCGGCGGGGTTGCCTACGTCTACTTTATCTACGGCATGCATTTTTGCCTGAATGTGGTGACGCGCAAGTCAGGGCAACCAGAGGCCGTTTTAATTCGAGGGATTATTCCAACCGAAGGAATAGAAATCATGCAAAAGGCCCGAGGTGGTATAACCCGAAGCCAAGTATCAAATGGGCCAGCGAAACTTTGTCAGGCGCTCAACATTAGCCGTCAGGAAAATGGAATTTCACTTCTAGGCGAGTCCCTTTGGATCGAAGAAACGGTGAACTCAGTTTCAAAGCGCATTGATATAACGCCGCGTATTGGTATCGACTACGCAGGAACGGCAGCAAAGTGGCCTTTGAGATTCGTACTTAAAACATCTGTTGCGTTGAATACTTAAGAATTCTTCTTGACGTTTTACCCTCACTGAACAAACGATAGAGATAGGTTGAGACCAAGGTCGGGCTTAGCCACATCATCCACGGTGGGAGGGTACAATGAATTCTATCATCGAAGCTTTTCACGGAGGGGGACTGTTCATGTACTTCATCCTCCTCTTCGCAGTGGGCACATTCGGTCTTATTTTTGAACGCGCCCGTTTCTTTCAAAAAATAAAACAACCGCCGGCCGGTTTTAGGCAACAGATTCTCAACCACATCGTCAAGGGCGACTACAAGGGAGCCGAAACTCTGGCTCTGAGTCAGGGTGAAACTTCATTGGGAAGAATCGTGGCGGTAGGTGTGGCATTAAGGCAGCAAGGAAGTGGTGACGAAGAAATTCAAGCGCGCATGGATGAAAAGCTTGAGGCCGAGATCGGGCTCATCGATCGTCGCGTTGGCTTTCTCGCTATGTTCGGTAACGTGGCCACTCTTCTAGGGTTGCTAGGTACCATTGTCGGTATGATTCACTCATTTGCGGCAGTGGCCTCAGCCAGTCCGTCTGATCGAGCGATTTTGTTATCGAAGGGTATTTCAGAGGCCATGAACTGTACGGCGTTTGGACTTATTGTTGCGATTCCCGCTCTTGTGGCTTTTGCATTCTTTCAAAACAAGACAGATCGATTGGTGGGTGAAGTAACTGAAGGAACCACCCATGTTTACCATGACCTCATATTCTTGACGGAGGGGGCCCAATCGCAAAAGGCGAGAGCCCAGGACAATATTGAAGGGCGTTTAAAAGCTACACTTCAACCGCAGATGAGCCAGTAAGATGGCAGGAGCAAGTCTTCCCACTCATGGGCACGGGCGCAAAAGAAGTCTTGATGCTGAAATCAACTTGGTTCCGTTCATTGACTTGCTCTCAATGTGTATCTGCTTTCTTCTCATGACGGCTGTTTGGATGGAGTTGGGAACGATCAACGTAAAACAGATGATTGGGACCGATGGCCCTTCGACGCAAAACCTTTCTGATTTGGAAGTCAAGTTCCTCACCCCTGAGCGTTTGGAAGTTTCACTTAAGGCTCCGGGCAAAGCTCTGGCGCGACTGACGGTTGAAGCTTTGGAAGCAAAAAGCCGTGGCGAAAAGTTATCAGAAGCGGTGAGAAAACTTGCTCAAGATCCAAAGACAATTGGAACAGCGAAAATTAGCACGAAACAAGGTGTCAACTATGGCGAACTTGTTTCGGTCATGGACGTACTCAGAAGAGAGGGTGTGAGCAATTTAGGCATCGTACCAGTGAGGTGATGCATGGCTTTAGGATCAGTTACCCTTAAGGTTTGGACGTTCAAAAGGCACCTGCTTAAAAGAAGCCAGCGCCAGTTGGCTCGAAAAAAAATCCTTATTGCGGGACTCATGCTGACCTCAATGGTTGATATGTTCAGCCTTCTTGTCATCTTCCTTCTACAAACGTTTTCAGCTTCTCCAGATTTAATGATGGTGACTAAAGGGGTGCAGCTTCCGGTGGCCCAAACTGGAGCGGAATTTCAAGATGCCCCCGTATTGTCGTTATCTGAAGAGGGAGTTTTCTTAGATCAAAAGCCGCTCGGCAAACTTTCGGTCATCTTAGAAAATCCAACTCCGCTTTTGACAAAGTTAGAAGCATTAAGGGAACTGTGGCAAAAGTCTCATCCTCAAGAAGCTTTTAAAGGCGAGATCACTTTGCAGGCTCATAAGGATTTGCCTAGCACTTTGGTTTCCCAATTTATGGGAATTCTTCCCAGCCAGAACTACTCGACAGTTCAGCTGGCTGTCATTGGCGGTTCGCCATGATGCGCGCAATCTTAGTTTGGGGATTAATATTTTTTGCCACCGTAGGTGAAGCTAACTCCGGTTACATTTCTGAAATGGAATTGGTGCTCAAATCACTTTCCATCAAAGACACGACGCGCCCCACATTAACTTTAAGATTGGCTGATGCTCTTTTTAATGAAGCAACAGGAACTCAAATTTCAGACGCGGGCGCGGTCAAGGCTTATCGCTTGAAGGCGCTGGGACTTTATCAAGAGTCCCTGTCAGGGCTCGGAGGTTTATTCCCGAGTCCAGCAGGCGCACAAAAAGCTAAGATTCAATTTCAAATTTCGAGGATTTTTTCAGATCTCGGAAAGACTAAAGAAGCCCAAAATTTGTGGATCGAACTCAGTCGCCAAGATTTCAATCCGGACATTAAGCGTGAATCGCTCCTGCGGCTTGCTGAAGGTTTTGAGGCTGAAGGGTCTCCTAAGTCCCTCAGTTTGGCTGAGGAAAATTTTAAGCAGGCGTTAGAGCTTTGTCGAACGCAAGAGGTGTGTTCATATATTCATTATCGGCTTGCTTGGATTTTTCACAGGCAAAATCGCGCCGGGCTTGCCATCGCTGAAATCGAAAAATCACTATGGGATTCAAAAGGCTCTGTTCGGGAAGAAGCGCTCAGAGACTATTTACTGTTTCTTGCGCAAGAAACCGGATCAGATGGCATGACCGCCCTGGCAAAAGTTGAGGAGCTCCATCGAAAGATAAATCGAATCACTCTGCTCGAGGACCTCTCTAATCAATTTTTTGCCGTTGGTAATAAAAAGGCTGGGATTTTGGTATTGGAGGAGTTTAACAAAAAACAACCTCAGATCGATAATCTGGCAAAACTCGCGGAAGAATTTTATGGTCAAAGAAACTGGGAGAAGCTGCAGGCGTCGTTCAATGAAATCGAAAAGCTAGCGCCGTCTTCTCAAAGCAGTGTGACTGCTGAAACCGAAAAAATTCTTAAACGGCTATCCGTTCAGCTTGATGGCGAGAGAGTGAGCAAGCCAGAGGTGATTGGCGACTTCAAACAATCAGTCATGGTTTATCTCAAACTGTTTCCGAACCGAGCAAAAGAAAGAGCCCAAATGATTGATGGTTGGCTCGCGGCTGAAACAAATCCGCAAGAAAAGCTGAACCATTTGGCTCAATGGATAGGCGAAGAAGTCGCGAAAAATAACACCGCTGAGATCAAGAGATTGCGTTTGTTCAGAGCAGCGGTGGCTCAGAACGCGAAAGAACTGAACATTATCGAACAAGAAATGACGGAGTTGCTTAAACTCGCGCCGCAGGACGATGCCGCCACTCAATGGAAGTACCAAAAAGCTCGCGCTCTATATGATCAAAGACGCTATGCCGAAGCTTTGGTGATTTTCAAGCAGTTGGCCCAGCCGGCGAATAAGCTTTCTGAATTCACGGTCCTGAGCCAACACTTGGCGTTGGATATCCTGGGAATGGAAAAAAACTACGCGGCCGTCATTGAACAGGCTCGAAGTTGGACCCGTCATCCTGGATTTGAGCAGTTTGCTAAAGCCTTACCATCAAAAGCTTCTGAAATTTTAGAGATTCCTAAGATCGAACAAGCGGCGCTGTTTGAGAAGGCGATATCTGAGGGTGATACTTTAGCGTCGTTAGAAGTGTTTTTGGATTACTGTAAACGAAAAATCATGATTGAGAAGAGCTGCGGGAACGCACAAGTTCTGGCGGTAAAACTCAAAAACCAAGCGGCCATTATTGAGGTTTTGAAATTGACCGGAAATCGTCAGGCTCTGGCTGACGAACTGGAAGCCGCGGGGCGATTCGGTGAATCAGCGCAGATTCGATGGGAGATGAGCAAAAGTCAACCGGCCTCACTGGCGCTGACAGATAAAATCAAGATTGCTCTTCTTTTTGAACTCGGCAATCGAATGGCAGAGCGAGACCAAGTATTAACGAGCATTTTGAGTCATTGGGCTAAAGAGGCGATTTCTGAGCCACTTGCGGACTTGCTATTCGATACCTTTAGAGACGCAGGAAAAATAAGTGCGGCTTCTCTTAAATGGAAATGGTCAACTGCAAATAAAAAGAGAGTTATCGCGCATCTGGAATCAATGGGTAAAGGAACTGCTGAAACCAAGGCCGCCATGCTTAAATCTTGTGAAAACCTAGGTCCGGCATGGGAGAAGCTGACTTGGGCTCGAATTGTGGAGTTAGATGATCATCAGTCGAAAACCAAGTTTGTCGGACGCCATAGTCAGGCCCTTTTTCAAAAGCGGTTGGCGCAACTGAGGCAACTCAATGAGACCGCGGAATGTGTCCTTCAGGGGTCTGGGTTTGCCCGTCGAGCTGAAATTGCTGAGCGATTGGCCATGGCCCAGTCAAACTTAGCCACCGAAATTTTGAATTCTCCAATTCCACAGAATCTCGATGCTGAAGCTCAGGACGTCATTAAGAAATCACTTCTTGAGATGGCCGCACCGTTTCAGGTGCGGGCTGAAGAGTTGAAAAAGATGGCTAATGAAAATTCAGAAAAGGCAAAAACCGTACATACGGCTCGCGTGGAGCCTCAACCCGTGCCATTAGATTTAAAATCAGTTCTCGCGACTCTTGAAAATGATCCCACCAATCAGGCGCCACTTGAGCAGTTACAGGCATTTTATGCAAGTCGTGGGCAGACCAGACTGGCTTCTTATTTTCAGGGGCGAATTAAACAGCTTTCAAACTTGGGGGGTAGTCAATGAGGTGGCTTGTCAGTTTTCTTCTGGTCTCTACACAGTCATTTGGATCGACTCCAGCCGCTAATGTCTCGAACGGACAGGAGTCCAAGGTGAAGTATAAAGCTGGTAAGGACTTGAATTTTGAAGAGCTCTTGATTGAAGGCCAGTTGAAGCGTCCCGAGCTCGGAGTGGTCACGGGCGATGAAGATCAAAATCAAAACGGGTTACTAAAACTTCGCGAGAACTTTGTGGATCGCATTGCCGCTGATAGTGGCGAGGAGGCCCCGTGATCGCTGTAACCTCGCAGGATGGCCGACTCTTAAGATCCTTGCCGGCTGAAAGCGGAAAGTCCATTTGCTACAACCGCCTCCTTGGGTTTGGTTCGAAAGAAGCCTTGATTGAACGGGCGAGGAACCGGCAGAGGCATGGTTTCGAAGGACCCACCGGAGAATTGGCTGATTTTTCTTTTGAACTGGCCCAGGTTTCTGGCGATAGCTTTAGATTGACCAATCCCTATCATTGTCAATTAGAAGAAAAATCTGGGATTTGGATCGTTAACTCGAGTCGAGGCACTTTTCATATCCGGCCCCTTGATAGTTTTGAACTGCCTCCCGAGGTTCCAACGCCGAAAGATCAAAAGAGCCGGTTAACTTCTAGCATCTTGATCATGCTCTTATTGCCTTTGATCGCGTTCATGTTGCCAAAGAGCCAAAAGCCCGAAGCAACAGTTATCATGGAGCCCATAGCGGTAAAGGTTCAGGTTGAACGGGTAAAACCTGTAACCGTTGGTCTTAATGACATGATTCCAAAAGAAATAAAGCAGGCCCGGCAAGTTAAACGCGCCATTGCCCAGGACTTAGGATTTCTAGGGATGCTGGGAAGAAAAGATTTAACTAAAGCGATTGGCGGGGCTCCCACGATTAAAGATGGTTCGCCAGGGGCTGGAGCCGGTGGAAAAGAAGGCAGCGGTGGCGAATACCTTATGGGAATTGGTCAAGGATTGAAGAGGGCCACCGTAGGAAATTCTGGTGTTGCGGGACTTGGTGGGATCGGCACAAAAGGAGCCGGCGGCGGCCAAGGGGGATACGGCAACACCATGATTGGTTCTGGAGACGGAAAGGGCCTTTCTACAGTCGCCCTTTCGGATGATGTCATTCTTGAAGGCGGCCTTGATCGATCAGTGGTTCAAGCGACCATTGCCAAATACTTAAGTCAAGTGCGCGCTTGTTACGAGCAAGGTCTAAAGAGAAACGGTGGCCTGGCAGGCCAAGTGACAATGGCTTTCGAAATTGGTGGCCAGGGGCAAGTGAACTTTGCTGATGTGAAGCGAAGCTCGTTGGGCGATCCAGAAGTTGAAAACTGTATTGGACAAAGAATGAAAGACTGGAAGTTTCCGCAACCAAGGGGTGGGGTGAATGTGAAAGTCACATACCCCTTTGTGCTGAGATCGGCGAGGGGATAGGGGGCTAGATGAAATACTTAATCGCGTTGTTGTCAGTTGGGTTTTTAGTTGGGTGCGATTCGAATCCTTACGGCGATGAAGGCAAACTTTACGTCGAGAGACCTGAGGTGGTCAAAGTAGCTCCTGCCTTTGTTATAGATGCCTATGATTTGATGGAATTCAGTGAAGGTGCTGAATCTGTCTTCGAAATCAAAGGTCATGTGCCAGGGCCGGGAAAACCGAATCTGACCGTTGAAGGATTACCCAGTGGAGCTGTGTTTGACGAGACCACGGGGAAGCTCAAATGGACTCCGGATTATTCAGCCGGTGATAACGGAAATTTTGACCTTAAAGCTTACAAGATCAAGGCCGTATTACGGAGCTCCACTGATGGGGTAAGTACCGTCAAAAAAGAAATCACCTTGGTGGTTCATAACAGGCTTCGGGATTTCTACGTCGATAAGTTTGATACTTTCAATTCATTGTATGAAGGTCAGACGCACGAAATTAAAATTAAAATATTCAGCGACGATTTTCCAAATGGGCCTTTCAAAATTGGAGTGAGTGAACTTCCCGAGGGTGCCAAGATTATTCGAAGCGCCGCCAATCCCAATCTTTTTTCAGTTCGGTACAGCCCAGGTTATACAACGACTGACTATTCAATATATAAAGAATGGGCCGTTGAAGTCATAGATCCAAAAGGACGGGCCTTGAGTTTGAAAGGTACTTGGTACGTTTATGATTCCATTCTAACCCCAACGGTAAAAGCTCCATCGAAGATTGAAACTCAAACTCTTACGGCATCTTTTATTATCACGATTGAAGATTCAACGGGAGTGGGGATTCCCACGCTCATGGTGAATGGTGCCTTGGACGGCAACGTCGTCATCACCAATCTTGCGGCAGCCGTCAAGCCCGGTTTTAACTACCGTGTGGCTCAAGTGGAATGGAAGGATTTGCCAGCGTCGTATTATCAAACGGTCAAACGCCTTTCTTATTCGGCGTGCGTGAATAACGGAAATTCGGGACCCGACGCGTGTCTAGATCATTTTGTCGACATCAGTTTTACCGGAGTTGCGCCAACGCCGGGACCTGCGGCAATCAATAAGGGGGAAAAATGAAACATCTCAAACTCTATCTGACAGTCGTTGTTGTGATGTTGACCGCACACTCGTCTACAGGCGCTGCTGACAATTCTTCACAGAGTGATGAGCAAGCCCTAACCGAACAATTACAGGGTTTGGACCTTGAAAATAAAGCGCCCGAAGGAGTGAGTCGGGAGTCTTTATATGTGGTTCAAGACCGTTATTTGCCTCTGAAAAATCGAAGTGAAATCACAGTTGGGGCGGGGATCAATTTGACGGGGGACAGTTACCTCAAGACCACTCAAGTAGAGTTGGGATATCGGTTTCATTTAAACAACCGCTGGAGTATCGGAGCAAATTACGCGTTTGTTGGTAATTCGTTTACCGATACAGCTAACGAATTGATCGCTAACGAAGGAATCGCTCCAGACGTGGCCTTTGCAAAGTCACGGATGGATTTGTTGCTTAACTTCAATGCTTTCTACGGGAAATTTAGACTGACTATGGATCGAGTACTCTATTTCGATCAATACGTGGCGATTGGCCCTGGACTTATGGAAATGAATTCGGGTAACACGCCGGCCGGCGTTGCCGACGTTGGGTTTGTATTTTGGGTTGAAAAACTGGGCAGCGTACGCGTGGGGCTAAAAGATTATATTTACCAAGAGAAGCGACTTAAGGGCGAATCGATCACTCAGAATCTGCACGCCCATTTAGATATTGGTTATGTATTCTAGGGAGAGGATGAGCCTATGAAGGGAATTCTTGTTTTAGGCTTGGTTTTAGCTTCCAGTGTTACGGCTCTGGCAGAGGATTGGCTTCAGTCGTTGTCCGAAAGCCAGCCCCAAATCAAAACTGAGGTGAAAACTTTAGAGACCGACTCTCAAAGGGCAAAGCGAGCCGCTCGCCGAGAGCCTAACCTTAAAGATCCATTTATCAGATTCTTCTTTGTACAAATGGAGTCTAATCCTCAATTGCCCTTTGAAGTTCGCCAATGGGCCGATGCCGTGATGGGCGAAGAATTCGAGCGGGCCAGTCATCTTTGGAGTGTGGTTTCGCCACTTGTTCCCGAGCATTTGAGGCACTTGGCTCAAAGTGCTCAGCTGTACTCCCTTTTTAAACAAGATCTTACTCAGACTTTTGTCGCCGAGTGGCTAAAGGCTCAGTATGAGAAGTCTTATTTCGAATCACCTGCCGAAGCGGCCTTAGAAAATGCGATCTTTCCATCGGTCTTAGACAAGATCGGTCAACAAAAAGTAGCCCTGAGTGAGCAAGAACGGGATTGGGTTTTCAAGATCTCCGGCGATCGACCATTATGGGTTTGGCTTCGTGGTTGGTCGGCTTTGAGAAACCCAGAGCTTGCAGAGGGGCTTCTAGAAAAAATTCCGAAAGAATCAACTCTCAAGTCTAAACTTTCTCAGACGGTCGCCGTCAAGTATTTAAAGCAAAATGACTTCTCAAAAGTGGCAAAAGTGCTGAAGCTTCATTACGAACCGGCAGTCATGGCGACAAAAAGTGAAAAAGAAATTGCAGGTCACTTTTTGAATATTGCGCGCGTTCTTTATCAAGCGGGCCAGTTGCAGGGAGCGTTAGCCTACTACGAAAAGATCCCAAAGAGTTCCGCGCACTATTTGAAGGCCAAAGAGGAATCACTTTGGGTATTGCTTAGACTAGGTCGCCTTTCGCAGTTACGGGGTGAATTAAAAAGTTTTGACTATTCATTTTTTAAAAGCCGGTTTCTTCCAGAAGTGAGTCTCGTGAGGTCGATTTCGAATCTAAAACTGTGTTTGTACGGTGACGTCGAAAAGGATTTTGAAGAGTTCAAAAAGCTTAATTCATCGTGGGCGGTTCGGATTGACAATGCTCTCAATGCCCCAGACACTCCGGTGCCTCCTGAGTCCGACTACTTTACTCAATCCGCCGAGACCCAAGTTCAGAATCTTTCAAGTGAAATCCAACAGATACAAGGTTTAGCTCATAAAAGCATTGAAGCAGCTCTTCCGGCAGTTGGGGTTCAGAAGCACTGGACCGACTATAAAGAAACATTGGTTTCAAGACTTGAGGGTGCCAAGAAACGTTTAGCCGATGAGCGAAGGCGGCAGTGGAAAAATGCGCGAAAGGAACTTGGCGAGGCTATTAAAAAAATGCGCTTTGTAAAGCTTGAATATATGAATCAAGTGCGCACGCTTTCTCAACGTTCACAGACCACGACTCAGGTTGCAGGGACCAACAATGTGTTGCCACAAGAAATGGTGAGCAAAGATAAACTTGTGTTTCCCCACGGGATTGATTTTTGGCCTGATGAGCTATTCAAACTGAGATCGACCGCCCAGAGTGTTTGCCTTAAACAAGGGGGTGGCCAGTGAAGTTGAAAGGTTTTGCTTTTATTATTTTAAGTTTGACGAGTGTACTTGGTTGCCGTGGAAATTCTGATTATGTCTACTACCTCAATGATCGGCCTCAAACTGTCGAACAAAGTTTTAAAGTCAAAGAAATCATAGGAAACAATTTATTAGATATTTTATTTGTCATTGATAATAGCGCCAGTATGGACATGCACCAAAGAAACGTAATAAAAAACACTTCTGACTTTATCGAAACTTTATCTGCTGGCAGCAAACTTCAGTGGAAACTTGGGCTTGTTTCAACCAGTACCTATGAAACTCCATTTCTAGGAATGACGCCCACATCAGAAGTTGATTTTAACGACCCGTTAGCGGTGGATAAATTTAAGTCGGCGGTATCGCAACTGGGACTTGGTGGAGATCCAAGAGAAACAGTGACCGAAGCCGTTTTGGTCAACCTTAGTCGATATCCAAAGTTTTTAAGATCTAGAGCAAATTTGGCAATCATTGCCATAACCGACGCCGCTCCTCAATATTCAAACGGCACTTCGACTGTTCAAAGTTTTGAAAAAGAACTGATCAGCATAAAAGGTAAATCCAGCATGATCGGTTTTTACGGAGCCTTTGGCCCAGAAAATTGGTGTCAGACGACTGATTGGCCCAGTTTCACCTGGAGTGGCAGCGATTATGAAAAATTAGTTACGGTATTCAAGGGGATGGCCTTCCCCATATGTTCAAAGGATTTCGGCATTGGGCTCTTGCAGGTGGCGCAAAGCATAGTCTCGTCGTTTGCCCAGCCTAAGATTTATTTGGCTGTGCGCCCGAGGCTGAATACCCTCGAAGTGAGTTTTCATGGTAACCGGCTTCCGGCGGGTTCAGTCGAAGAAGGTGGTGTTTGGTATTACGACCCGTCGCTAAATGCCATCGTGTTTCATAGTCTTGAATTTGCCCAAGGCGATACCGAGTATGTCGATGTCGCCTTTAAAGAAGACAACGGCAACCCCTACTAACTCAGCCTCACCCCTCCTTGTGACATCTCACCGACCTTCTCAAATCAGAGCAGGCCTCAAACTTTAGCTCCGGGGAAAGCTCATCCATGAGGCGGCGGCTGGCCGTCCTTGGCCAGAGCCTCCCCTTCGCCAAAGTCTGCAGGCCTGCCTGATTTGAGTAGAGCTGGAGCTGTGGTTCTCGAAGAGCAAGCTCCGATGCCAGGATGGCCTCCGAATCGGTCGAGCCATGGAGGGCGTCTTGCTCGCAGAGAATCACAATCCGGATCTACTCAAGTCAGGTTAGATGTCGCAAGGAGGGTAATTAAGGGGTGAGAATGGCGTCGACGAATGTGCTAAACGTTGGACGCACGGGAATTTGAAATCGGAGGGGCTTAAATCCTGGGGCCGATATTTCCATCATGACGTGACGAGTTTCATTTGGATGAGTATCGATACTTGTGCCAAGAAAATAGTTTGTCAAATGTCCCGGAGTGACTTCTTGGGCCAAAAGTCCTCGCGACATGAGTTCACGTTTACTGGCAATCTTCATACGGCGCTCGCCCTTGTGGTTTTTTCCAAGATCTTCAGGAAAGAAATCAATTCTCAATTTTTGCGGGTTAGGAAGAAGCCCCTCAAAGCCCACGCGAACTTCGACCACAAATGACGTGGTATTTTTAGAATCAGGGGTTTCAGTTATTTGAGGAATCTCCAAAAGATGATTCATTATTACCTGCAAAGCGGGGTTCCTGCACTGCGAACTAAGAATGCAATGGTCTTCGACCTGCGGAAGCCCGATGACCGATGAAAGATCCAATTTGGTCAGGCGTTTGAACCACGGAAAGTTAACCTCCACTTGGGATGGGGTCACGCCAGAATGAAGGGCTGGGACAATAACAAATGGGCTTGGAGTTTTTATTTCACCTGTTTGAACCATTTTTGAATTTGCTTTTACATACAAGAAATCAAATCGGGCACTGGAAAACGGAACAACCCCGTCGGTTTCTGGAACGTAGCGACCACTGTCTGCCCTTAATATGGGATCAATACCCTTAGCTTGGCCCGCTATGAATAATGGTCGCACGTGACCAAAAACATCGCTCCATTTTCCGGAGTTTAATAATTCAATCGCGCTATCTCTAAAAGCTTGTATGTTCTTGCTTCCAAAGGCCAAGCCTTCAAATTCTTTTGTACCCACAAAGGGAACTACCCAACCGCCGAAGATACTTTCTAGAGTTTTTCCCGTTAGCGCCGCTTTGGCTCCCCAAAAAGGCGTTCCTAAAGTGATTAGGTTTCTCAAATGATCATAGTGGTGACGATAAAAACCGGCAGTTCCAAGCATACTTTGGTAAAGCCAAATGGTGGCAACGATCCCGCCTTGAGAATGCCCGATCACCGAGACTTTATCATCGTCTTGTAACCCCCCATAGCTACGCACTGACTCTTCAATTGTTTGAGCCACTTGGGCGGCAAACTCCAGGGTGTTTTTTGTATTGTCTCCAGTGGCGTAAGTAAGAATTTTAGTTGTGACATCAAAATCCGGTTGGAGCCGTTTTAATTCAATAGAAAGGACTCTATCCATCGAATAGAAAGTTGACTGGCTTCCGCCTACTCCGTGGACCAGGAACAAATAATGGCGCTTTGCATGACCCTTTGACGGTGTTAAACCTACACAAATGCTTAAAACTACTAAGAATAGGACCGATAATTGCTTCATTGACTTCATGTCTATGCAAAAACTGGTGCTCAAAATAGTGAACCTTGGCCTGCTGGCCTTTCTGGGTTTGGCGCCCTATGTATCGTTTGGGGCGACTGATTGCGCCCTCAATTTAGAAGTTTTGGGACATGCTCCCCAGGTCGGCGTCTATCAGTCAGCGGTGAAAATGTCGTTTATGCGGCGGCTTTTTACCAAGTCCAAAGAATTTCCAATTACGCTAGAAGCCTTAGATTCCAGTCGAGGCACGCAGGAAGGCTTTTATTGGAATGGTGAACGGTTGGTTTTGGTTAGGCAAGGTGAAGTGCCAGGAATGGCCACTCATCTCCCTGTTAAGGTGAGCTTCGAGAATCAGCGGCCTCGCTTTGAAATGAGTCTAAATTATCAAGGGGACGTACTTCATAAAGAGCTAAATGGAAATTGGATCATCGGAATGAAACAAGATGGGTCGCTTTGGGCCGTTCCTTGGACCCACGTTGATAACTTAAAATTCAATGCGTCGGCTCTCATAGAGGGAAAATTCAAACATGGCTATTTGGAAGAGGCAAATCCCGTTGAGTTGGGAGAAAAGTCTATTTTCAAATCGATCAACCTTGAAGTTTCAATGAATCAATTTCGCGCGCAAATTCAAAATTTGTTAGGTGATCAAGTCAATTGGACCATGCCGGCTTTCACTCAGATTATTTATCACGTGGGACCTTGGGGTGGGGCCGTTTTGGAGTCGCGATTAGGGCATCCGGACAATTTCGAATTAAACGTTTGGCTAGTGGAAATTAACCGGAGGTCACCTCATTCAAATCTCGTGTTTGAATGGTTTCCTGAGCAACCGGTTCTCTTGAGAGTAAAAACAAATCGATTTGAAGACTCCCAGTCATTCCACTTGCCCACCTCTCCATCTAAAGCCCGACACTTTTTTAAGACTGACAGTCGGGGCCCGGTTCAACAATGGGGTGAAGGGAGCCTGCCTCAGTTTTACCGTAAGACTGTGAAAGAGCGCGACGCCCGTGACGCTCGCTCCACCTTTTTGCCCTTCTAACTCAGCAACCTCTATTAACGAACTTCACCCATTCACAGAAACTTTTGGACTCTGACTGCGGGGAAAGCTCATCCATGAGGCGGCGGCTGGCCGTCCCTGGCCAGAGCCTCCCCTTCGTCAGAGTCCAAAAGTTTCTGTGAGTGGGATAGGACTCATCAGCGGAGCTGGGCTTGCTGTTCTCGCAGAGCAAGCTCCGATGCCAGGATGGCCTCCGAATCGGTCGAGCCATGGAGGGCGTCTTGCTCAAAGAGAGCAGCAAACTAGCTCCGATGAGAAGTTGATCCGAGAGTTCTAAAGTTTTTTGAATAGAGGGAGAAGAGTTAATGGCAAGGACCTAAGTGAACGATGTTTTGGCTGGCACACTTGGCGAGATCTGCGTTGAGGTAAGTTTGATTGTTTGCTCCGCACACCGGTCGATTCTCAAATTGATTCTGACAGAGAGTTTGAAGGGCAGTCTGGCGATGGTAGTTGACAATATGGGGGAAGTCTCTGGTTCCCGCATTGACGCCACTTTCTCCACCGGTCCCAGGATAGAGAAACCAGTATACACCAATATTTTTCGGAATCCTTTTGGCAATGGCCATCCAGTGCGATTGCTGCTCAACGGTTGGGTTAACGGGGTAAGTGGCCCAAACAAATGATTCAATAGTCATTAGAATTTTCATTTTTGAATTTTGAGCTTGAGCGGCCACACTTTGATACTGACTTTCGCAGCGTTCGAAATGATCGACAGGAGTATAATCTGTGTAACAGCTTAACGAATAAATATCGATATTATTTGGCGGTGGATAAGGTGTAGCGGTGGCGTCATGCTCTCCTTGATTAACAAAGCGGCCAGAGGCCATGGTGGCCATGACATTAACTTCTGGGAGCTCGTTTTTGAGAAAAGCCGTCACGGATTCAATATCATTTTTAACATAACTAAAGATCAGTTCGGAATCGAATTCACCATCAGGATCGCGAATCTTCACATCATAAGCGTAATAGCTGTAGAGATAAGAGTACGCTTCATCGAGAAGATAGAGGGCAAATAAATTGCCTTCGCTTTCAAGCTTTTGAAGTAGTGGCTTGCAAAGTTGAGTATTCCAGACCGCACTTCTTTCGGCAGGGGTTTTGATTCGATAATAAGTACCCGTGTGAGAAAACAAACAGTGGCTTACATCAAATATCACCTTAAGGCCTTTGTCCTTTGCCATTTGAACATCGGAAAGAATTTTTGCTTCCGAGATCCAGGGGCCGAGCGAAATAAAATTAGTGTAAGGAGCCACCTCATGCATGTATTCGCCATAATAGGGTGAATGAGCCCAGTAGTATCCAAAGTACATAAAGCGGTCGAGCGGAGGCGGGGATGGTGCAACTTCAATTGGGGCTGTGAGAATCTTTTGATTTCCGGCGCGGTCGCGAGCCCAAATACTCAGCGTGTGTGATCCTACTGTCAAAACTGGCGAAGTCCAAGGAGAGGTACAAATCTGAGGTGTTTGCTGATCGATATAGCATTTGACGTCTAAAAGGCCGGAGCCTGTATCTAAAACACTAAATTCAACGACAACGCTTTGCTCTTGATTGAGAGTGGTCGGTGGAGGGGTCAACCAAGTGATATCGGGAGAAGTCGTATCAACGAGCCAGAAGTAGCTTTTCACAGAAGATACATTGCCGGCTAAATCGGCCGCTTGAATTTTGACTTGATGATAACCATTCTCTGAATTTACAAATTCAAATTGAGTCGGACAAGGATTGAGCACGGTTCCTGGCCCAGCGCCATCGGATGGTTTTAAATAAGTACATTTAAACCATTGAATTCCTGCCGGGGTGTCAACAGCACTGACTTCGAATGAAAAAGTGTTTTGATTTGTCGGTGTTGGTGGCTTTTGAATGAAGTTTACAAGAGGGGCCTGATTATCAATGACCCAGTTATGCGTTAGAGTTTCAGATTGATTACCCAGAGCATCGACGCCATAAATTTTAAATGAGTGGGACCCTGGAGTCATCATTTGAACAATTGGATTGATACATGACTGAAAATTAGAATTATCAAATGAGCAGAAAAGATTAACATTGCCACCCAAATTGTCGTTTCCTCGAACCAGAAACATAGCTTCTAAAAGCGAAGTGAGTGGTGGTGGCGCTGAAAGTACCGTCAGTGTGGGCGCTGTTCGGTCAACAATCCAGTTCCAAGTTTTTATCTCTGATTCAAGGCCGGCGCGATCAATGGCTTTAAGAAAAAACGTATAGCTTCCAGAGGCTAAGTTTGAGAACAGCTTAGGATTTTGACAATCGGAAAATGGAAGGGCGTTTAGTCGGCACAGGATTCGATCAATTCCGGACCCTTGGTCACTAGCTGTGAACTGAAAAGTCGCATCTCCGCTATTAGTAACGGCCTGTGGGCCGGAAAGAATCTCCACAACCGGGTGATTTTGGTCTTGAGATTGAAAAATGCTTTGTGAACTTAGCGAGCCCGCTGATTGATATTTTGGCGAGTCGCAGTTTTGAAAGAGTAAGATAACAAGTACGCCAATGACCGAAACAATGATTAGGGGTCGTAGACGTGAGTGTCGATTTCGCTTAGATCGCCTAACTCTATTCTGCCGCCGTTTGACTCGTGTCACGCCTTAGCCCTGCCCAAAAGGCTTATCGGCTCTAAAACCCCCAGACTTTAGGCCTATATAGCCCTTCTTTCCAAGAGACATAGGTCCTTTTAGTAAAGCTGGAGTTGTGATTCTCGAAGAGCAAGCTCTGATGCCAGGACGGCCAGCGATAGGGTTTGACTAAGGGCGGTGAGGAGCTTAAAACCGGGGGCATGGAAAAGCTCACGCCCCTTATGGCCCAGTACTGGGAGATTAAGAACCAACATCTTGATAAGATTGTGCTTTTCAGGATGGGTGATTTTTATGAAATGTTTCATGAAGATGCCAAGACGGCGGCTCCCATACTGAATATCGCCCTCACCTCCAGAAACAAGTCTCAAGGCATTGATGTGCCCATGTGCGGTGTTCCTCATCACTCAATAGGACCTCAAATTAACAAACTTCTTGGGGCGGGACTTAAAGTCGCCATTTGCGATCAAATTGAAGACCCAAAGGTCGCCAAAGGAATTGTAAAACGAGCTGTGACCCGTGTGGTGACCCCGGGAATGGTTTATGATCCCGATACGCTCGAAGCACGCGAAAGAAATTTTATTGCAAGTCTGACGCGCGGAACGAAAGAACGATTTCAAATTTGCTTTTGTGAATTGTCGACTGGTGAGCTGATGGGATCCGAAGAACTTTCGATTTCAGAAGTGAGCCAATGGCTAGATCGTTTAAACCCAAAAGAACTCTTGATTGAAGACGGGCTCAATCTCCCATTTGAATTTTCCAATGTTTTAACCAAGAAAAAGCGTAGGGAGAAGGAAAAGGCCTGGGATTTTCTGACGGGCTACATTCAAGAAACCCAAGGGGCAGACGTCATCCAAACTTTGAGGGCCCTTGAACCTCTTGAAACCCGGTCACTCAAACTTTCTTCTACCACTCTTAGGCATTTAGAGATCTTTCAAACAAACGATGGCTCGACCCATGGAAGTTTATTTGATTCTCTAGATCAAACGAAAACTCCTATGGGCGGAAGGCTTTTTAAAAAGAGGTTGATGTTTCCGTTTGTGGAGCTTTAAAAGATTCAGCAAGAACATCAATATGTCAGTGAACTTGTTTCGGCATTTGAAAAACGTGAATTGATTCGCTCTCAACTTAGCCTCATTGGAGATCTGGAGAGAAAGGTCGTAAAGCTGAGCAACCCTCTGTGCAACTCTCGCGATCTTTTTTCATTAGGAAAGGCTCTTGAGTTAGCGCTTCCGATAATTCCTGAGCATCATCAAAATCTCGCTGCTCTATCTCTAGAAATATTGGGAACTTTTGTCGATGAATTGCCCCATTCGGTTAAAGAGGGCGGAATGATTCGACCAGGGATCAACGCGACCTTAGATGAATACATTGATCTTACAACTAACGTGCAAAATAAATTGTCGGAGCTTGAGGCCATGGAACGGGCACGTTCTGGTATTCAAAGCTTGAAAGTCAAATATAACGGAGTTTTTGGTTACTCTTTTGAAATCACAAAGGCAAATCTCGACAAAGTACCTAAGCACTTTATCAGAAAGCAAACCCTGGCTCAGGCTGAACGTTTTGTCACCGAAGAGCTAAGTGATCTTGAGACTAAAATTCTATCAGCTCAAAGTCGGCGATGCGATTTAGAATTCGAAATCTTTCAATCCCTAAAAAAGAAAGCTCTCCATCTCGCCCAAGATCTACTAAGGGTTTGCGAAGAAATCGCCGTTCTTGATTTAAGGGCTTCTTTTGCTGAGCTCGCTGTTACTAAGCAATACGTGAGACCTAATCTTGGTGAACCAGGCACTGATTTGGAGCTTGTAGGATCAAGACATCCGGTGATTGAGCTACTCACTCACGATGCATTTGTACCAAACGATATCTACCTTAAGCCTGGGCACTGCATATTGCTCACCGGCCCCAATATGGCCGGAAAAAGCACACTCATGCGCCAGGTCGTCTTATCAACCCTGCTCAACCAAATCGGATCTTTTGTGCCGGCGAAATCAGCGCGGCTGCCGTTAATGAATCAGATTCATACGCGCATTGGAGCTTCGGATCATTTAAGCCGAGGGCTTTCGACATTTATGGTTGAAATGACCGAAACAGCCGAAATCTTAAAAGCCGCAGGCCCTGATTCAATTGTTATTCTTGATGAGATTGGTCGCGGGACTTCGACCTACGATGGTTTAAGTTTAGCTCAGGCAATCCTTGAATTTTTTGTTGATCGGGTGAAACCGTATTTATTTTTTGCCACACACTATCACGAACTCACAGAGCTCTCTCAGAGTCGGCCTTCTATTGAGAATTTTCATATGTCCATTGACGAGCATCAAGGGAGTTTGGTCTTTTTGAGGCGGATGCGTCCTGGTCCGGCGAACCGAAGTTACGGCATTGAAGTTGCCAAGCAAGCGGGATTGCCAACGAGCCTAACCAAACGAGCTCAAGAGATTCTGAAGGACTTTGCCAAGCAAGAATTGACACAGATTCAAAAGCAACTAAGTCTTTTATCTGATGCAAGTCCTTCAGCAGCACGTGAAGAGATGGAGCAATCGACCACGAGCTTGATTGAAGACATTCGAAAACTCAATCTCAACGAACTTACTCCTCTTCAAGCTCTCAATGCCCTTTCGGAGCTTCAAAAACAAGCGCTCGAAGAAGTGAAACACTAATGACCTCGCAGTTACCTGAAATTCAGATTTCCAAGCGGGCCTTTGATCAGGTTAAGGGAGGGTCCCTTTGGGTTTTTTCGAATGAATTTAAGACTAAAGTAAAAGGACTTGAATCAGGGACTTGGGTCCGTTTTATTTGTGGATCTGATTTCGTGGGTTTTGGATACGTGAATCCCCATTCTTTGATTTGTGGGCGAATTGCGTCGAGAACTCCTCCTCAAAGTATTTTAGAGTTAATCCGGATTCGAATTCAAGAGGCATTGGCGAAGCGCCAATCTCTACCAAAACAGTCTCGTCGGGTTATTTTTTCGGAGAGCGACAATTTACCTGGTTTTATCGTGGATCAGTATGAAGATGTGGTTGTTACGTCGCTCACAACCGCTGGCGCAGACATAGCACAGGAAGCGTTTGTTGAAGCCGTTGCGGCAGAACTCAATCCGCAGTTTTTGGTTTTACGTGGGGATAGCTCGGTTCGCCATCTCGAGGGTGTTAAGAATTATAAAAAAGTTTTCCGACGTTCAATGGGATCAGCCACCATGAATCTTGTGGCTGAAGGCCTTGACCGAGCCCAGTACCCCGAAGAATGCCGAGCTCTGCTCGAGGCTGAGGTTGTTGAGGGAAATGTGCGCTATGCCGCTGACTTCGTGTTTGGGCAAAAAACGGGGTTTTTCTTGGATCAGAGGGAAAACCGAGGTTTTCTAGGTCAAATCAGTCAGGGTAAATCAGTTTTAGATTTGTGCTGCTATTCGGGCGGATGGGGATTGGCGGCTATGAATGGCGGAGCGGAGGCTGTGAGTTTTGTAGACCAAAGCGCGGAAGCTTTGGCTTTAGTTGAAAAGGGAATTTCGTTAAATGGATTTAAAAAGGGTCAAGCAAATCTTGTGACCAGTGATGTTTTTGAATTTCTAAAAATGAATCAAAATAAATACGACATCGTGGTGAGTGATCCACCTGCCTTCATCAAGTCAAAAGCTAAAATAGGAATCGGAATCAAGGCTTACACGGATCTAAATCGAGCGGCGTTAAGGGCATTAAAACCCGGGGGAGTGCTTCTCACTTGTTCTTGTAGCTTTCATTTATCCGAAGAAGAGTTTGAAGGGCTCCTAAAAACGGCTCTTCAAAAACAAGGACGAGTTGGTGAAGTTATTTATCGCGGCCGGCAAGGAATCGATCACCCTTGGATTCTCAATCGTCCCGAATCGCGCTATCTCAAGGTGCTCGGAATTAGAGTTTATTAACTCTACGCGCCTAAAGATTGATCTTTAAATTTTTCTCCATCTTTGAGAAGCACGTAAATCAGGCCCACGATCAAAGCCGCCCGTGCAAAGATGCTCAGGGCAAATACCAAGCTCCAGGGTCCGCCGTGTAATGCCGCAGATCCCGACGCAAAATCTTTGATTTCCATCAAGCAGTAAGTAAATGAAAACGGATAAACCAAAATATTCAGTAAATCAAAGGCCCCAAGCAAACCTAAATGCAAAGTGAATCGGCTTCTTGGCAGCCGAATCATAAACAAAAGCCACAACGGGTAGAACCAAAGATGAAATTGGGTGGAGTAAACCCGGTTGAACACCAATGTTGCTAAACAAATGAGAGTGCCCTTAACTTCCCAAGGCTGCCGGGGACGGTAAAAAAAGAAAAACGCCATCAGCGCCAATGACCAGAGCCCGGCGTACTTCTCCCACGTAACATAACTAAACCAAATGGTGACGGCTCCAAAAATCGTATCCCAATAAAGCGGGCGATGAATATGAAACGAATAGGTATGCCACCAGTTTTGGAGCGAACCCGATGTCATGAGGTTTTTGACCATCACGGGGAGGTTCACCGCAAACCAAATGGCAACAAAGATCATGGCCGAGCGGAACAGGGGTTTAATTTTTCTTGATTCAAAAAATTTGCGATATTCGGCGCTGGCCCAAAAAAATATCGGGTACCACTTCATTGAAGCCCCCAAACCCCAAAACAGCGGTGCTCCATCATCACGGGACTTTTTTGTTAAAGACAAAGCTCCTAACAAGACCGTGAGAACGACGGCACTTTCATAGCGAACGGGACTCAGAATCAAACTTGTCGGATTGAGACTGAAAACGAGAGCAGCCGCGAGTGTTCTTCGTGGAGCGATAGACCAGCAAAGTTTAGTGAATAGGTAGCCATTGAGAATGTCGAAAAGAGCCATGGTGATGCCATGAACCAAAACCAAATTGTTTTGCGGACTGATGGTGAAGAAAAAACTCATCAGCCAGTAGAGCAGTCCTGCGCCAACGGGGTACTCTTTTGTGAAGTGAACATAAGGTGTAAGGCCTTGCTGACTTTTTGAGAGAAAATCAATCCATCCCCACAGATCCACGTGAATGTGCCCGACCCAAGGCTGTGCCGACCACGGACCTAGACGAAGACATAAGTATAGGACACGGGTAAGTACGGTGAGGGTTAATATGAGGGCTAAAGTCTTATGATAACTCGATGATTTCATCATACGGTGCTGACATAAGTGTGGCTTATGAGGCCCTGATGGGTCCATGGGCAAAACAAAGATCGAGATTTTTTTCGATCAAAGTATTGTTCCCGGGTCTTGAGTCTGTTACCATCTTAAATTGTGAGGGGGAATGGGCAAAACGGAAGTCCTGCACCCTGAGCATGTTCAACCACCAACCACAGGGGGAGCAAGGATGCTCAAGGACATACTGACTCAAAAAGGTCTCAGTCATAGGGAAGCCGAAGTGGCCGAGCTCGTTTCAAAGGGCTTGTCTAACAAGGAAGTTGCTAACCAGCTTTTTGTGACTGAAAAAACGGTCAAGTTTCATTTGACCAACATCTACAAAAAGATGGCCGTAAAAAGCCGCGCTCAGTTGATCGTTTGGTGCGTACCTCACCTCGATTTCTCAGGTAGTGGTGCAGGTGCCCAGGCGGCAGCTCCAGCAGTGGCCCCAACCGGCAACACAAATACTGGAAATAACAACGGAATTTAACGTTCTTAAGTCTTAACGCAAAGCATTAAGATTTAAGTCGTTTTTACCGATAAACACCAAAGGAGAAGGGTGTGTCCGACGCCCTCATGAAGAACGGCCCCGGTCAGGAAGATGGGGAAGTCATAATGACTGAAATCGTTCTCCCGAGCCATGCTAATTCGCTTGGAACGGTGTTTGGAGGAGTCATCATGAGTTGGATTGATATCGCTGGAGCTATTTCAGCTCAGCGATATTGCCGACGAACCGTGGTGACCGCAAGTATCGATGATCTTGCATTCCTTCATGCCGTCAAGGTGGGTTGGGTGGTTCAAGTCCGGGCCCGGGTCAATTTCACGTCGCGAACCAGTATGGAAGTCGGCGTGAGAGTGGATTGTGAAAATCCCAAGACGGGTGAGTGGTATCACACTTCCACAGCCTATTTGACCTTTGTGGCCCTGGATGAGTCGGGTAAGCCCACGCCGGTGGCTCCTTTGGTACCTCAGAGCCAGGAGCAAAAGCGCCGATTTAACGACGCGATTAAGCGTCGTGAATTTCGCTTAAAACGGCGGGGACAGACGAGGAGTTGAACGTGTCCCGAATGAAAGTGCGCCTGGATCAATTTGGTCAGACGCTAACTGAGATGATGATGGCGGTAGCCATTGGCTCAATCGTAAGCCTCGGTGTGGCTTCGGTGTTCACCTATGGAATGCGCCAGTTCGCCGTTCTTCGAGAACAAAATCTCACTCAAGAAAACCTTCTTCAAGCTGCGTACTATACGCGCTCGTTTTTAAGTCAAGCGGTGAAGACAACTTGTTGCCAAGGTAATACCTGCTACAACTTTTCTAGTCCGGTTTCGAATCCCAATTATCAGGCCATTGCAGACACGTTTTCTCCAAGTACCCCGTCAACAACGGGAAACTTGGATCCAGCTGGATTTCAGGTTGG
>JADLCR010000028.1 GCA_020847095.1 Oligoflexia bacterium
GATTTAAAGTTTTTAAACGGAATCAGAACCCTCATTGCAGATGATAAAATGTATCTGTCAGTAAATGTTCATTGCCATGCAACGGCAGATCTGAAAGATCGAAATGGAATTGTGTTACCTCAACTCATGGTGGGTAAAGAATGCCAAGCGCACACATTGATGGGTGAATTTGACGATCAATTCTTTGACGCTTTGGCCGCAGCTGGTTATCAGTACAACGAAACAACTCAGAAGTGGGTGTTTGGTTCAGTTAAGCCTGCGACAAAGTGATTTCGAGGCGTTTCTTGGAGTCTAACGCGAACTAGACGATCGGGATGCAATTTTTCAGAAAGAATATCGAAAATCTTTTGAACTAGAATCTCCCCGGTGGTGTTTTCCCAGAAGTCATTCAAATTTCTGTCATGAAACTTATGGTGAATTTCACTTTTGAGTAGCTGTTCAACTCGGGACCGACCGAGTACAGAGGGGCCTACAATAGTGACTTCTGCCCGGTAATCGTGCCCGTGAGTGCGAAGGCATTTGCCAAATTGGTCTATGTTCTCTTGCGGAGTGAGTAGGCTGCTGCAAAGTCGATGTTGAGATGAAAACTCCACGCAAAAGGTAGAATGAGTTTCAAGTTTCATAAATATCGGCCCAATAATCGTCAGTTTCATATAGCCGGGTACGAAAAAGTTTTGGCCCTTGAGGTAAGATCTTGCGAAGCTCCCCATGAATATATTGAGCGATGTTTTCAGGGCTTGGGGGAGTGGACTTAAAATACTCGACGTCTTCGTTAAGGTAATGATGATCTAAGGGTTCAGTGATTTTCTTTAGGAGCTTGTCTAGTTCAGTGAGGTTAATCACCATACCGCTTTTCGGGTCTATGGCCCCCCTTAGACTCACTTCTAAAAGGTAGTTGTGACCGAATTCTTGATTACCGATGCGGCCAGCAGAAGAAAAATGAGTTCGGCGAGATAAAACAATCATGTCAGATTTATTCCTCCGTCGACGGGCAAAACAACTCCGGTCATCCAATGCGCTTCAGTTTGAGCGAGTTGGTAAATGGCCCACGCCACGTCTTCGGGCTTTCCGTAAGTTTGGAGGGGATGCCAAGAGGCCCATTGTTCGAGCAACTTTTCTTTTTCCTTTTTATTGGGCTCCTGACCATTCCAATGAATAGGGGTGTCAACCACTCCTGGGCAAACTGCATGAACCCGAATCTTTTTGGAGGCTAATTCGAGGGCGAGAATCTGTGTCATTGAAATCAACGCCGCCTTTGAAGTTGCGTAGGCGGCCATTCCCGCAATAGGTCGAAGTCCCGCTGTACTTGCGACATTGATAATAACGGCCCCGCCTTGAAGCTCTGATAGCAAGTCGTGAGTTAATCTGACAGGCCCCAGAAGGTTTGTCTGCAGAATCTGCTCCCATTCGGCATGTGTCGTTTCTGCAAAAGTTTTTGGTAGGTATATTCCCGCATTGTTTACCAAAACGGAACACTTCAGAGCTCTTCTTTGAACTTCTTTTTTGATTATGGCCGGCGCTTCGGGTCGACTCAAATCCGCTTCAATTCCGAAGCACTGAGGGCCAAGTTCTTTCAGTGCTAACTCAAGCCGGTAACCGGAACGGCCGATGATGCCGACGGTGTAATTTGAATTTGAAAACTTTTTGGCCGTCGCAAGGCCGATGCCAGAGCTTCCACCGGTAACAAGGACTACATTATTATGATGCTGACTTTTTTCCGAGACCTTCATTGCTTTGAAGGCCATCTTGAACAGAATTGGCGAGGTAATCAATAATTTTTTTCAAAGTCTTTTTATCGGCACTCTCTAAGCCCATAAACATGAGCCCAAAGCCAACTGGATCGTCAAATTTGGTCCACATGACTTTGCCAGGAAGATGGATGCGATGATCAGATAGCTGAACTGTTACCCAAACAATGTCCCCAGGGTGAACGGACGGAGACAGTCCCACAAAGCAACCACCGGTAGAAATATCTAAGAGCTGAGTTTCAATCGTTTGATCTTTAATCCTGACCTGAGCTGACAAGTTAGTGCGATAACGAGCGTCCCGTTCCCACCATTTCAACTTTGGATTAAAGTAAGGGCTCATAATGTGTTTTTGTAAAAAGAATCCAACGAGCCCAAGGTTAACTAAGTGAAAAAGCATGATTAAGTAAACCGGGTAGGCGGCACTGGTGAGGTAGATATAAGTATTGTGTATGAGCAGATAACTCGACAAAGCGATAAAGAACAGAAACCCCCATCGGGCGACTCGCCATATTCCAAAAGCAGCGACCCAAAATGAGCCTAAAATAACCCATTCCCAAGAATTGAGTCGTTCGAGAATGCCCCTGGGGCCACTCAACGGCCACTGATTCACCCAAGCCATTTGCAAAATATTGACTGCCGGCGCCAGCAAGTAAGAAATAGCAATGAGGTTGATGGAAAGTGGCTTACTTTTCACGCCTTACCCCGCTTTCTTCTTTTTGTCAGTTCCCGGCAATGAAACTTCAAAAACACGGGCTTCAACAAAAACTTTTAGAAGCTCTTTGTCAAGTTTTCCCTCGCGAGCTTCTTCGTGAAGAATATCCAGGGCGCGGACGATATCGACGGCCTTCTTATAGGGCCTATCAAAGGCGGTTAAAGCGTCGTAGATGTCACTAATGGTCATCAAACGACTTTGAACAGGAATCTGATCGGCACGCAGGCGGCGAGGGTAACCGGACCCATCAAGCTTTTCATGGTGAGCATGAGCAATTTCGGGAACCGCGGCTAATTGTTCGGTCCAAGCGATTCGGCTGAGAAATTCAAAAGTGTGAGTGACATGGGATTCGATTTGACGTCGTTCTTCTGGGCTCAAAGTGCCACGGCGCACTCCCAAGCGTATGACGTCATTTTCATCAAGAATTTTTTGCCCTAATTCGCGACTCATTTTGTCGATATCGGCCATCAAGCGATCGATATCAAAGTCCTTGTCCAATATCTGACTTTCATTGGCGAGCAGAATGCCCTTTCGAATTTTTTCAATTTGTCTTTTAAAGGTGTCTACACTCCAGATGGCTTTACCTAGCTCGGCTTCCGGGTCATGGGTGAGCTTTGTCTTAATCTGCTCAACAAGTTGCTCAGAGCAATAGCGCCAAACTTTTGCTTCGTTCATCGACGTAATGGTTTGAAGCCTCAAAAAGATGGTTTCAAGCTCATGGGGGAAGAGTTTTTTTGCTTTCAACAAAACATTCTCACGCACGCCAATTTTTCCAAAATCATGAAGTAGGCTGGCGTAACGAATTTCACGAAGTTGATCGGAGGTGAATTTGATATCTCTCAACGGGCCAGTCGTCACTCCGTCAATGACTTCTGCAAATTTGACAGTAAGCTCAGCGACCCGGTCGCTGTGACCAGAAGTTGTGGGATCTCGAGCTTCAATTGCCATTACACTTGCTTTGACGAAACTTTCAAAAAGATTGCTAATGTCTTCCGTGAGTTTAGCATTTTCCAAAGCTACTGCTGCGTGAGAGGCAAACGCCGCCATAAGTTTATCGTCGTGATCAGAAAACGCGACTATATCGTGTTCATCGGGAGAAACGATGATATTTGGCTCTGGAGGAACATCTTCGCGTCGACGCCACGAACGACGTTTGTTCACCAGCTGAACAACTCCTAAGATTCGGCCTTTGCTTGTTCGAATCGGAACAGCCAGCACAGATTTTGTGCGGTAGTGACTGATCTTATCTACTTCTGAATTAAATTTGAATTCGCAGTCTTTGGGAAGAGTATAGGCATCACGAACGCGAACACTTCGTCCAGTAGTAGCCACATAGCCGGCTATACTTTCTTTGTTAATGGGAAGGAGTTTACTTTTAATGGGAATCTTGATTCGTCTATTAATGGCATGACTGAAACGCAACATCGGAACAAAACTGGCTCGAGCACCTCCGATGCTGTCTTGTTTAATGCGCTCGACCAGATAAATACTGCCGCCGTCAGAGTTCGTATTTTCAGTGGCCTTTTCTAAAATGAGTTCAAGAATTTTCGCGGACTCATGCTCAGCTGACAATGCGGCACTGACATCTAAAAGATTCGCAAGTTCGCGATCTTCTTGAAGTGTACGCTTGTTAAAATTGAATGCAGACCCCGAGCTACGGGATTTTTTCTTATCCCCCAAAATGAACTCCTCTTCCCAAGGACTTATCGTCGTTTTTGGGCGGGGCCTAAAAAAGAAAAGGGGCTAGACTCGGCGTCTAACCCCTTTAAAGTTCTTATTAAATTAAATTTAAGCGACCTTACGATCCTTGCGTCTCATATAGTCGTAATACTTCTTATTGAAGTCCCTGGGCTTCTGTCCTTCTTTGGTAATCAGGCCCTCTTTAAACCAGTCGAAGTGTTCCATGCAAAAGCCAGCCTTTTGAAACTTCTGTTTGCAACCTTCAGCCATGCAAATTCCTGGCATGGGTACTACTTTTCCCTCACCTTTATGATGAGAGTTATCTTTAGGTGCCCCCTGCGGCCCTTTGTTTGGACTCTTGTTTTCAGGCGCGGGCGCATCTTGTTTCTGATTAGGTTTCGACATACGAACAACCTCCGTCTGGAAAACCCAGTGTGTCATACTTATCGGGTAACCGACGGAGAACTTAACTTTGGTCGAGTTGTTAAATATTTTGTTTAACTTTTGGTCAGAAGACTTTAATCATCTAAACCAATATAGGGATTGAAGACGTAATCCAGGGAATAATCCTTGGGCGCTAATAATCTTAAGTACATGCTTAGTGCAGGATCAAAGAACCAGTCTCCCATACGTGTTTGTTTATCTTCGGAGTCGTGCCAACCCCATGGGGTATGAGCAAAGCCCTTTCCGAATTTTTCTCCGGCAAAGTTGTAGGGGACTTTGCCGACAGAAAAGCGAGCTCCTAAATGAAAGTAGTTCACAAGATAGGTTTTTCCCTTTCCAACGAAGTCGCGCTTTTTCCAGAGCTCAGAAATGGGAACTAAGTCATAGGAATAAGCACCAGAGGGACTGCCTTTTGGATCTTCTGAAATAGCTCCATAATAATAAACCAAACGATTGGAAGCGTTGCCTTGGCCATCCCAGCTATGCACCCCGTGCCCAGAATCCTCAATGCGAAACGCTAAATGTTCTTTTTGCCCAAAGATATCTTCTTGAGACAGTTTAACCGTGGTGGGTTGAGTGTTGAGCAGAATGTCCGAATGAGCAATTGAAGCAGTGGCAATGGCTTGACCCATTGGATTATCTAAAGTCTTTGCAACCGCAACGTATACTCCCTCTAAATCATTTTCATGGCACTGCTTCCAAAAACACACCGATGCATAATCGCGGGGATGAAAAAACGCATAAGTTATAAAGTAATGAGTCGAAGTTTCAATCACTTGATAGTAAACAAATGCCGGCGTTGAATGCGTTTCCAGATTTTCCCAGTTGTTATTGGCGATCCAATCACCATCGAAATCAAAACGCGTAATCGCATCGGCCTTGGCAAAACCACCAACTTCTTGAAATAACACCGGGGCATGATAAGCGGCAATTTGAAGATTCTTTAGCTCACGCTGGGTGCTTGATCCGTGAGCCAGTGAAGAGACCACTACAATTATCCAGACAACCAAACCCCAAATCCGATCCATGAATCTCCAAGGGCTCTAAAGAGATCGGCTGACCGACCTCAATTTAAGTTGCTCGCCGTTGATTATAGATCGGAGATAGTTGGTGATCTAATAAGCTTTTGTCAGAACTTTGTGAGAACCAGTCTTAGGTCGAGTGCTCTCGAAATTGAGCATTGATCATGTCCTCTATAGTGCGAATGAGCGCCGATAGATTTTCATCGCCCTGACCCTGTGAAACAGATTTTTCCATGACCTTCTGAATGGATTGCAAAATCATCGTAGATTTTGAATCCCCGTGAGTGAGTTCGTTGCAGAGTTTGATATCTTTCAGCGCATGTTGGAGCTTGAACCGAGGAGCAAAATCGTTTTTGAGAATTTGGGGGCCATAAACGCTAAGCATTTGGCTCTGCGCCGTTCCGGTCATTAACGTTTGAAAGAGTTGAGTGGGTTCAAGTCCCAGTTTAACTGCCCAGGGCAAAGCCTCTGAAAACACTGCGAGATTGCCAATGCAAATCCAATTATTAATAAGCTTGGCAACATGCCCAAGGCCGACTTTTCCAAAGTGGGACTGCCTTTGGCTTACCACTTTCAAAACTGAAAGTGTGCTTTGCATCCATTCAACAGGACCACCGACAAAGAGGGTCAATGTTCCCTCCGTGGCGCCTTTAACCCCACCAGTTACCGGGGCATCAAAAAACTTTTTACCGGCCTGGGCGAACTCGTCGTGGATTTTTTGAGTACTCGTTGGGTGACTCGTCGACATATCGATCACAAAGCAACTTTGTGACACGTAATGAATTAAACCTTGATCTCCCAATGTGAGCTCTTCTACTTGAAGGCTTGAGGGAACCATCAGAACGATCGCATCGGCATTGGAAGCTATGTCGTTGACCGAACTGGCAATGCGAGCTCCTTTTGCTTTAAGCCTCGTTGCCGACTCCAAATTCTTGTGAGGCAAAATGGCGACCTTGAATCCGGCCTCTAGCCAACGCATCGCCATGGGCTCGCCCATAAGACCAATTCCAATGAGTCCAATATTTTTCATGGTCCCACCCATTCTAGATTTTCTAAATCCAGCTGATTGAGGTCATTTATTTCAATGCCCTTCCATTTTTTGGGAATGAGCATGGTAAAATGCATGAGTCCTTGCGGAATGCCGACAACTTCTTCCTTAAATAAGAGATCGTTCAAGGTGGCGCAGAGCCCTTTGAGACCGGCACGATCAAATTTTCTCTCCCTCATCGCCTTAACAAGGGTTTCGAATTTCGCATTTGAAAACCCAATGTAGTTTTCCGGGTGATCTTTAGTGAAGATTTCAAGCCCCGCTAAGCACGTTGGACGGGTGAGGCTCACTCCGGTGCGAAAGCTATCTGGAGTCTGATCTTTAAGGACCTTGAGCAAATGCTTTTGCTCGAGTCCTTTTATACGGACCTGCACCCCTAAATGGCGTCGCCATTGCTCCTGATAAAACTCGGCTGACTTACGAATGTCATCGCCTCCCAATTGACTATAATAGAATTCAATCGGCTTATTTAAAGTCGGTTTTATTTTGGGCGGCTCAAACTTCTGACAACGGCCCTGGGTCGGAAGGAAGGCCGATCCCAAACTTGGGCATCCCGGAGGACCCAAGGCAAAAAACAGCTTCACAAACTCTGCAAAATCCACAGAAGAAGAAAATGCCTCTCTGAGGTTTCGTGAACTAAAAGGCGAGCCAGACTTTAGGTTAAAGCCTATGTAATCAAAGCGGCTCACGGGCTTTTGGTAAAAATCCGGACGGTCTCGAAACTTGGGAATGTAGGCGGTCGGAAGTCTCCATAAAAAATTTAAACTTCCTTTTTCGTAAAGGTTGACAGCGGTCATGTCATCTTCGACAAAAACAATTTCGACCAACGGTCTATCGGAATTTCCACCCTTGTAATAAGGGTTCGGTTCTAAAACGACTCTCTTTTTTTCTACCCAGCTTTTGATGCGATAGGGGCCATTGGTGAGGACTTGTTTTCTATCTTTTTCGCCGACACTTTTAAAGGGTACAAGGGCCGAATTTGAAAGCTTTTCTAAGAACTCTCGATCTGGTCTTTCAAGTTCAATTGAAAGTTCCGTCGGGGATTTTGCTTTAATGCCAAGTTCTTTAGGGTCTAACTTTCCATCGTAAATGGCGACGGCGTTTTTGACGGTGAATAGAAGGTGACTGACACCCGATTTGCTTTTTGGAGATACAATTCTTTTAAACGAGTCAATGTAATCTTGAGCCGTTACGGCCGTTCCGTCGCTCCACTGAAGTCCGCTACGCAGATGACAGGTAATCTGGGTTCCCAGAGTCACACGGCATCGTTCGGCCTGATCAAATATGAGATCATCTTCAACCGTATATCGAGTGAGACCGCGAAAAAGGTTGTTAAACAGGTAGTTGGAATAGCTCGTTTGTTCAGCCGGATCTAACGTATGGGGTTCAGACTTCAAATGAAATACCAGTGCGGGACCTTTCGCGTTAACAAAAGGCCCCCATATAAAAACGGCAACAAGCAGTGCTTTGATCATTTACTTAGTTTTAGCTTCAGACCAGGCTCGATCCCATTTTTCTGTCTCGGCCCCGAGGTCTTTGAGAAACTCAAGTTTTCCCAGCTGAACTTTGCGAATGCTACTGGCCTTTAGGGTTTCATCTTTTAGGAGAGATTCGAGAGCCGTGTTTGGAGAGCTGTAGCGCAGCTCTTCGGTAATTTTCAATCCCACCTCAGGCTGCAAGATATTGTTGATAAACTTATAGGCGAGATCTTCGTTTGGAGCTCCCTCTGGAATGGCCATTGCGTCAATAAAAATGACTCCACCCTCTTTTGGTGTGATGTACTTGTATTCAGGATGGTCTTTTATGATTTGCTGCGCATCTCCGCTATAGGTGTGAGCGATCCAAACATCCCCAGATAATAAATGTTGTTTGGGATCCGAAGAGAAAAGTCTGACTGAAGGCTTGAGTTTCAAGAGCAATTCCTTCGCCGCTTTTAGCTCATCCATATTGACTGTGTTTGTGGAGTAACCCAATTTTCTGAGCATGGCTCCCAGCACTTCGCGAGAGTCGTCTAAGAGAGCAATTTTTCTAACATATTCTTTTTTAAATAAGACATCCCAAGACTCAACCGGCTCTTTTACAAACTTAGTGTTGTAAACCAATCCAGAAGTACCCCATGTGTAGGCTACTGAGTGCTTACTGCCCGGATCATAGGGAACTTCGGTAAAGTCGCGACCGAGATTTTTAAAGTTAGGAAGTTTGGCGTGGTCAAGGGGCTTGATGAGCTTGCTTTCAATCAGGGCCCTGACGGCATAGTCCGATGGCACAATGATATCGTAACCACGAGCGCCAGCCTGCAGCTTCGCAAGCAACTCTTCATTATTTGAGAAATTGTCGTATTTAACTTCGCAATTATTGGCTGTTTCAAATTCTTTAATTACCTCGGACGGGAAATAGTCACTCATGGCATAAACATGAAGAGTGCGTCGATTTTCTGGGGCAGCGGCTGATTCCATTTCATTTTTGGCGGTTTTGAATTTTAAAAATCCCCAGGCTCCGGCCAAAAGCACAACAAAAGCGAACGACAAAAACTTTTTCATCTATGCTCCTTCGGCGACTTTTGTTCTTTGATGCCAAAAAGCCACCGTCACTAGTAAAAGACTCACCACCAAAATCAGTGCGGAAAGCGCATTAACCTCAGGAGTCACCCCAAATTTCAACATGGAGTAAATCTTAAGGGGCAATGTTGTTGCGCCCACACCGGCGGTGAAGAACGACACAATAAAGTCATCAAAGCTCAAAGTAAAGACCATCAATGCACCCGAAATCACCGCCGGCCATAGCTGAGGGAGCGTTATCTTAATAAAGACGGCCCGTTCATGGGCGCCAAGATCGGCCGCAGCCTCTTCAAGCAGGGGATCCATCGCTTTAAGTCGCGCCCGAACAAGGGTTGCAACATAGGCTGATCCAAATGACGCATGGGAGATGACGACCGTGAATTTCCCAAGTGGAATGGCAAATAAGACGAAAAAGCATAACAGAGACAGCCCTTGCACAATTTCGGGCAATAAAATGGGCAGACTGGCTAGCTTTGAAATTCCCAAACCCCTCCAACCCGGAACCCGAACCTTCGTGATGCCAACAGCCACGCCAATGAGACTGCTGAGGACAGTGGTCCAAAAGGCAATTTCAAGGGAATTATTGAGCGCGTCCAGAATGCCTTGATCGTTGAGGAGCTTACTGTACCAATCTAAAGTAAATCCTTCCCAAGTGATCCCTCTCGGAGCCTTATTAAAAGAAAGAGTCACAAGGACAACCATCGGCAAAAACAAAAACCCATAGATCAAGAATACCCCAAGACCTTCGAGGAGCCGCTTCATGCCAATAAATCCTCTTTGGACCCGTTGCCGTATTTTTCAAACAAGGCGATGCAAACCCCCACCAAGACCATGAGCACCACGCTCAGGGCTGCTCCATAGGGCCAATGGCGCACGACAAGGAATTGTTGAGCGAGAAGATTGCCAATAAAAAGGCTGGTGCCGCCCCCTAAAATATCTGGGATTACAAATTCTCCCATGGCCGGGATGAACACCATGATACTTCCGGCGGCAAGCCCGGGCCCACAAAGTGGGACTATGACTTTAAAAAAGCGCTTTAACGGCCCTGCTCCTAAATCGGCAGCTGCATCCAGGAGTTTTGGATCAAGCTTTTCTACACTGACATAGAGACTCATGGCCATATAGGGGAGATAGTTATAAAACATCCCAATCAAAACGGCTTGAGGCGTAAAAAGCCAATTTAGCGCCTGGGGACCAAAACCGATTTTTTCAAGCAGATGATTGATCCAACCATTATCTGAAAGCAAAACCATCCAGGCATAAGTGCGAATCAAAAAGTTTGTCCAAAACGGGATGATCAAAAGAAAAAAAAGTGCCTGCCGAAATCGGCCCGAACGAAAAACCAAAAATAGCGCAAGAGGAAATCCAACAGCCACGCACATGAGTGTGGTGACAAAAGCAAGTCCAACTGAGCGAGTTAAACTGGCTCCAAGAATGGCAAGATTGTCGGGCTCAGCAATACGCAAGTAATTATCAAGAGTCATGGTCCACACGACTCCGCCATAAGCGCCACGACTCATAAAACTGATAATCACGACGTATAAGAGGGGCGCGATCACAAGGGACAGGGCCCAAAACCAAGCGACCCCTGAAAATCTTCGGTAGCGCAAGCCTTGAATCATTGAAGCTGGTTTCCTGTGAAGTAGTGACTTTGGGCCGTATGCCAACCAACAAAGACTTTGTCTCCGGCTTGAAAGACTTTTTTAGCCGTCTTTTGAGTGTTTTGCTGAAAGACCTGAATGCCGGTTCCATTTTTAAGGGTGAGGTCAAATTGAGTATGAGTGCCTAAGTAAGTGAGCGCTCGTATGGATCCTTCGGCCACGTTGTCAACGGTTGAAGGTTTTCTTGAAAAGAGGCTTAACTTCTCTGAGCGCACACAGAGTGCCCCAGGTTGACCGGCCACTTTGTTTTCTTCCGTAGGCTCTACAAAATATGTTCCTAGGCTTTCAACATCACAAACCCAGCGCCCTGCATCGTCTTGCCTGAGTTTTCCGTCCATTCGATTAATGTTCCCGACGAAATTCGCGACAAAAAGACACTTGGGAAATTCATAAATCTCAAGGGGAGTGCCGAGTTGAACAATTTTTGCCTTATTCATAACGGCCACTCGATCACTCATATTGAGTGCTTCTTGTTGATCATGGGTGACGAAAACAAAAGTTGTTTTGACTCTTCTTTGAATAGCCACGAGTTCTTGCTGCAATTGGAGTCGGAGTTTTAAATCAAGAGCGCCAAGAGGCTCATCTAAAAGCAAAAGCTTAGGCATATTCACTAAAGCACGAATCAGGGCCACCCGCTGCTGCTCTCCCCCTGAAAGAGAAGTGACCGTTCTCTTTCCCTGACCTGATAGGTTGGCAAGCTCGAGCATTTCATCAACCCGTCGCTTTACTTCAGGTTCAGCTACTCGAGAGCAACGAAGCCCGAAGGCCACGTTGTCAAAAATGTTCATGTGAGGAAATAAGGCGTAACGCTGAAACACCGTATGAACGTCGCGATGGTGAGCGGAAACTTGGGTAATGTCTTTCTCGTCAAGAATCAGCTTTCCAGAGTCAGGCTTTTCAAGGCCTGCGAGAATTCTGAGCAAAGTGGTTTTGCCGCATCCTGATGGACCTAAGATAGAAACGAACTCTCCATGGGAAACGTTGAGATCGATGCTATTGAGAGCGGTTTTCTGCCCAAATTTTTTTGAAACCCCGATGACTTGAAGCACGGGCCGTTTTTCCCAAAAACGGCCCAGACTTACAAGCCAAATCTTAGTGCTGAATCGTTGCTGGAGTGTAGTTCACTTGAATCGTCGCACCTTGTGGAGGCACAGCCGATCCTTTGAACATGATACTGTTAGACGACGCGATGTAGATCCAACCATTCACCGCATTATTGGGCACCAAGGCGCCATTCACTTTCACGATGATCGTTGCGGGGTCTGGAATACGCTCCAGGTAAAACTGAGTACTGAGTTCAGCGATGTTTGATTGCATAGCGTTGAGAGTGGTTGCAAAGCTCGTATCGCAAATACTGCCAAGTAAGCCTTGAGCGCGCCCAACTAAGTCCATGTAGCGAACGCCCATAATTGAACCTGTGCCTTGATTAGCTTGGTAGCAAGCTTGATCAATAACGGCGATAGCATTGACGTTGTAGCGACGATAAGGAGCCGTTGAACGAGTAATTTGGTCGAGCTGCGTCAAGTAACTTGCAACCGGATCGAGCGTTGCGGCGTTATAGTTGTGACTTGTACCGCAATTCTGGCAGCGTCCATCTCCGCTAAAATCATCTTCATCAGATAAAATGATCACAGACAAGAACGCTTGATTGCGCAAGAAACCAGAGTTTACGGGGTTATTGAGAGCTTCCCTGAAGCTTGAGAAGGCGCGTTCATCACCGGCTCCATTAGTACCAATGCGAACATTGGTCATGAAGACGTTAGTCAAATTAGGCGTCGATGGCGTAATGACCCGAATGCCCGTGTGAGAAAAGTAACCGTCGCTAAATCGAGCGTAGTTTGAGTTTCCAGTATGAGCCGCATTTGACAAATAAGCTTGGGTTGATGTGACGGCGATCTTAAAGTCATATCCCTTGGTAACAAAGGCCTGGATAAAGCTATTAAAGTTATTGGCCAAGTTATCTTGGTAAGGCTGCATGGAACCTGAGTTGTCGACCACAAACAAGATATCAAGCTGGTTGTTAAAAGATGCGTTACCTTGAGTAAACGAATCGCCATCAGATAGCAGACTGAATGACGGGGTATCCTTCCCACAACCAGTCAGAACTGTGGCCGCAAGAACAGCCAACAAAAAAAGACTTAATGTATTCATCATAAGTACGCCCCCCAAAAAGGATTCTCTCTTTTACGGGTCTCAATCGAAGAGAAGGAGCGTACATGCAGATTGGACTGGGACCCTATTCCCCTAACTCCAATCAGTATAGTGATTTAGGCTATGTGCGTCAAAATCGGTAAGTTCTTGAAACCAGTCAGGATGTCGCAAATCAGGGCCCCTAACAATCCGAAATATCACAATAATATTCAACTCTTAGCCGTTTTTTGCAAATTTCAAAATTAAATATACTGCCTAAGAGTTAGGCGATTTTAGGAACCTTGGTGCAACATAAGATTATGGGGACCCTCCAAATTCGCTACGCTCATGACCATAATCAATGCCTTATCCAATTTATACGATCTAAAAACCCCCTTTATTAAGAAGGAGCCTCTGATAAAAGTCCTGGCTAAGTGCGTTAATTCCATGGCCTTTTTGGCCGATAGGTAGCTGTATGGGTTTATTTAAAGCGGC